>JAYVRH010000114.1:0-7883 GCA_043776495.1 Cyclobacteriaceae bacterium | reverse complement strand
TGGCGGTATTGGTATTTCTGGTTACCGTGTATTGGTTGATTGGAAAGATCCAATACCGTCGCAATGTGATGGACGTGGAAGATTATGAGCCCATCTCGACGCTGAAAGTCCCTAAGCATCCACTCACACATTCGAAGTTCCCTTTCATTGATGTTCATAATCATCAATATACCATGCCGGTGCAAAGCCTCGACAACCTCGTGGTTGAGATGGATTCTTTGAACATGGGAGTGATGGTGAACCTAAGTTGCTTTCGTGGAAAGTTTCTGGAGTGGTCTCTGGACAACGTCAATCAACATCATCCTTCCCGGTTTGTCATCTTCTTAAATATCAATTTCGAAAACCTGGATGATCAAGGATGGCCAGAAGAACCGTTGGCCATGATGGAGGAAGCGGTAAAACAGGGTGTGGTTGGCTTAAAAGTATACAAAGGCCTTGGCCTCACCGACAAGGACAACAATGGCAAACGAATTGCGGTCGACGACCCAAGGCTTGATCCGATCTGGGCGAAATGCGGTGAACTTGGCATCCCGGTACTAATCCATTCAGGAGAGCCATCACCATTCTGGGATCCGAAAGACAAACACAATGAGCGATGGCTCGAACTTAAACAAGAGCCAGGCCGCTATCGCCCTGCCGACGAGTTCCCGTCTTTCGAACAGATCATGGGCGAACAGCATCATGTCTTCCGAAAACATCCAGAAACAAAATTTATTGATGCGCACCTCGGATGGTTTGGCAATGACCTGGGGCGACTGGGTAAACTATTTGATGAACTGCCCAATGTCTTTACTGAACTTGGAGCGGTATTGGCCGAACTCGGTCGTCAGCCGCGGTTTGCCCGGGCATGGATGATACAGTACCAGGACCGAGTTATGTTTGGAAAGGACACCTATAAAAAAGAAGAATACTACACTTACTTCCGCGTGCTGGAAACAGCGGATGAATATTTTGATTATTACCGCAAGCGGCACGCCCATTGGAAAATGTATGGTTTGGAACTTCCCGATTCTGTATTGCGAAAGATATATTATAAAAACGCTATGAAGGTGATCCCTGGAATTGACAAGAGTCTATTTCCAAAATAGAATTAGTACGGAGAAGCTTCAACTAATTGTGGTGAAAGTTTAAAGTGTGCTGCGAATCAAAACCTTATTGCTTCCTGACTCCCATCATTTCAATTATTCTGAACCTAATTCTGTTTTTTCCATTCCCCAATAAGAGGTAATAAGGTCAAGCACCTATGAAGTACTGATTTATTACTAATGCAATAAGATTCGGATCAAGCCCTCTCGGCAATTTCTAAGTACAGCAAATTTTAATACCTTGAATTAACAAACTCAATTTCATATGATCTCTGCCCGTCAGCGTGTCGCGATTGTGGGTTCTCAACGCATTCCTTTCGTTCGCTCCTTCCGTGAATATGCCCGCACCTCCAATCAGGAGATGCTGACGGCAACCGTTCAGGCGTTGGTAAAAAAATACAATCTTCAGGGAAAACGATTGGGAGATGTTGCACTCGGAGCGGTCATGTCGAGTTCAATTCAATGGAACCTTTCACGCGAGGTGGTGCTGGGCACGGGGCTGGATCATCGCACACCTGCTTTTAATGTTCAACGTGCCTGTGGTACAAGTCTCGAGACCGTGAATCTGATCGCATTGAAAATCGCAGCAGGACAAATTGAATCAGGAATCGGTGGCGGGAGCGATACAAACAGTGATCTGCCCATCATGCTGAAGCAGGCGTTGGCGTGGAAATTAATTGACATGAATAATGCCAAGAGCATTGGCCAGCGTATCGGAAAAATCTTAAGCATCCGTCCCGGGGATTTGAAACCGGCGTTCCCCGGAATCGTAGAACCTCGCACCGGACTTTCCATGGGCCAACACACCGAACGCATGGTGAAAGAATGGAAGATCACGAGGGCAGAACAAGATCAGCTCGCATTTGAAAGTCATTCTAAAGCGGCAAAGGCTTACCAAGACGGATTTTACAAAGACCTCGTCACCGAATTCAAAGGAACTTCAAAAGATACCATTGTGCGTGGAGACACCACCATAGAAAAACTGGGGCAGTTGAAACCTGCCTTTGACAAAAGTGCTCAGGGCACGATGACCGCCGGCAACAGCACGGCTTTCACCGATGGTGCCGGGGCGATATTGTTAGCATCCGAAGAATTTGCGCGGCAAAATGAATTACCTGTTCAGGCATTCTTCCATGACGCACAGTCCGCCGCCGTTGACCATGTGCAGGGTGCAGGCTTGCTCATGGCCCCTACCGTTGCAGTGGGACAAATGCTCAAGCGAAATAACCTGACCTTGCAAGACTTTGACTTTTATGAAATTCATGAGGCCTTTGCAGGACAAGTGCTGTGCACGCTGAAAGCCTGGGAGAGTGATGCATACTGCAAGAAAGAGATTGGGCTCGATAAGGCATTAGGGCCCATCGACCGGAGCAAAATGAATGTGAAGGGCGGTAGTCTGGCATTGGGACATCCTTTTGGTGCCACAGGTGCGCGTGTCGTGGGGACAATGGCAAAACTCCTTCAGGAAAAGGGCCGAGGACGGGGATTAATCTCCGTCTGCACGGGTGGTGGCATGGGCATCGTGGCGATTGTAGAGCGTTAGCAGAAGGTAAGGGGTCACTACGGACACCAAGAATGCACAACGATCACAAAGAAAATACGTCGTGATCTTCTATATAGCTGAATTAAAGAGGGCCGATCGTCCTCCCATTCTAAAGGGACCAGCGCGCGGCCGTTACCAAGTGTCACCAAGGAACATTAAGAAAAGGTAATTACATTTAAATAATTATAACTTTATCGACCAAATAAAATAATACTATGAAACCAACTCTCATTCTTTCATTCCTTTCCTTCATAACAACTACCCTGTTTGCTCAAACGCTCATCCCTGGCAAGCCCGCTGAAAACGGAATGTCTGCCGAGCGGCTTGCCCGCATCGATCAAATGGTCAATGACAATATGAATAGCAAAAAGATTCCCGGCGCAGTAGTACTTATTGCCAGGAATGGTAAGATTGTTTATCACAAAGCTTTCGGCTTTAGCGATATTGAAAAACAAACTCCACTGAAGAAGGATGATATTTTTCGCATCGCCTCCCAGACCAAGGCCATTACCAGTACTGCAGTGATGATGCTTTTTGAAGAAGGGAAATTTCTGTTGGATGAGCCTGTGTCCAAATACATTCCTGAATTCAAGAATCCTAAAGTATTGGGAACCCTGAACTGGAAAGACACAACTTACACGACCACACCAGCCAAGAGTGAGATCACCATTCGCCAGTTGCTGACACACACTTCAGGCATCGACTATGCAGGTATCGGCAGCCAGGAATTCAAAGCGATCTATGCAAAAGCCGGCGTCCCCAGTGGAATTGGAAATGACAATATGGTGCTGGCCGACAAAATGAAGATTCTCGCTGGTCTTCCGCTAAAGCATAACCCAGGTGAGCAATACACCTACAGTCTAAGCATTGATGTGCTTGGCTATTTGGTAGAAACTGTTTCGGGAATGTCATTGGATCAATTCTTCAAAACCCGAATATTCCAACCTCTGGGAATGAGCGACTCCTATTTTTGGCTACCCAAGGAAAAGCATTCAAGGTTGGTGAGTCTCAGCCAAAGCAAAGACGGAGTACTCACCGTTTTTAAGCAAACCGCCTTCGATGGCGTCAATCCAAACTATCCCACCCTTACTGGAAAATACTACTCTGGAGGTGCCGGGCTCAGCGGGACAATTGAAGACTATGCTAAGTTTCTACAGATGTTCATCAATAAAGGAGAATACAACGGAGTAAGATTACTAAGTCGTAAGACCATAGAGCTGATGCTCACCAATCAGATACAACCTCCGATCGCGAACCAATACGGACTGGGCTTCGGCTTGGAGACTGAGAAAAACGATTATCAATCGATGAGTTCTATAGGCTCTTTCAACTGGGGCGGAGCTTTTAACACTCAATACTGGGCTGATCCAAAAGAAAAATTAGTAGCGCTCATTTATACCAATATGATTAGTTCGCCAGGCATTAGTACTGGTGAAAAGTTTAAAGTGCTAACCTATCAATCGATCATTGATTAATAGTAGGAACTGACTTATTCGGAGATGGTAATGTCGCGATGATAGCCGTTGGCAAGTTCGTTGAATGGCAATCTAACCACCAAAGACCTCTCATCGTGCGTGGCAGCAATATTGTTGACATCCACAAAATAGGGAATGCTCTTGTTGTATAGAACTCTTGGAAATTTGATCTCCTTTCCCATTGACAGCATTGGGGTAAAGTAATAAATCATCAACTGGTTGTTGCTGATCTCAATCTTTACATTCTCGCCATCGATGCCCGGTACGCGAAATGTGATCTGACGAAAGGTTGGAAATTGCTCCAATTTTATAAATGGCTCACTTGTACCTCCATTCAATGTGTTCGTCACATCGATGCCGGTAATCAACTCTTGTGATAAATTCAAAACTGATTTCATCATTACAGATTTTCTTCTTAGCACTCTACTGTCAATAGTTGTACCTACAATGATTTACGCCATTCCGACAGTAAAATCAGGATTTTGCTTGCCATTTTGGCTCGTTTAAAAATCCAAATTCTCAATATGTCATACCCTAACATGGATGCGGAAAAAGAGGAAATAAAAACGGCTTGACGGGAACCATTTCTCAACTCCTCCAAAATAATCACCCCTGCATGCTTGATCATGAAACGTTGTTGCAGGTGGGTGAAAATTTTCAGTAGCAATGTTGCAACAACCTTCGATTTCCGGAAAATCATCATCAAGTACCAGACGCGAGGAGTAACTTTGACTCATGGGGCACGATCATCACCATCCCGTTTATACAATATCAAAAACCAACACTGCTTTTATTGTCGGCATCTCGCTCAATTTTATTTTTGTTTTGATTGAGGCTGGTGTAGGGTTTTACATTCATTCATTATCACTCTTGTCAGATGCGGCACACAATCTGGCCGATGTGGGGACCCTGGCACTCTCCCTTCTTGCGTTCAAGCTCTTAAAAGTTAAAGCAAATGATCAGTACACTTACGGCTATCGCAAGACCTCTATTCTGGTGGCGTTATTTAATTCTGTGATACTCCTTGTTTCTATTGGCGGAATCGCCTTCGAAGCAATTCATAAATCATTTAGTCCTGACCCGGAGCCTTTGCCCGGCATCACCATTGCCATCGTCGCCGGTATAGGCATCGTCATCAATTCTGTGACTGCTCTTCTCTTCTTTAGAGAAAAAGAGAAAGACATTAACATCAGGAGCGCCTATCTTCATCTTATGAGTGACGCGTTGGTCTCCGCTGGCATTGTCGTGGGTGGCATTGTGATCTATTACACGGATTGGTTCTGGATCGACAACATGTTGAGTATTGTGATTGCTCTGGTCATTCTCCTCAGCACCTGGCGGCTGCTCAAAGAGAGTTTACGATTGTCGCTTGATGGTGTCCCGGAAAACATTCACCTGGATGATATCAAAGCGATGGCGTTAAGGCTAAGCGGAGTATTAAACATTCATCATATCCATATTTGGGCTATCAGTTCGACCGAAAACGCCATGACGGCCCACCTTGTGTTGAAGAAAGAGATAACACAGGACCAGGAGCACGAAATCAAACACTCTCTTAAACACGAATTGGAACACAAAAGCATCCAACACATTACCCTTGAGACTGAACGGGAAGATGAATTCTGTAAGACGGATGGTTGCGGATAGCTAATCCTAATTTGTCAACTTAAACGTTCCAGAGCTATGTCACTGAGTTTCTCTGAGAAAGCAAAGGAGTTACACAGAGAAATGAATGGTAATTTGGTTTCATTTATTGGACTCTCCGTGAAACTCCTGGATCTTCTAAGCGGATAGGATTCGTTACAGAAAAGAAACCCATGGGCGCGTAGGGTCGTCATCAATTTCTATATGTCCGACCTCTTGAGTTTGAGATAGGCAAAGTAATTGAAGAGAAATGTCCAGACCAACGCAATGGCTATGGAGCCAAAGGTCACATAATCCCTGATCTCCTTGAAAACATATCTTGGCAACGGCCATGGCACCAGGTTCATGATGGATTGCAAGGGAAAAAAATCGACGATCTGAGGAAAATAATCATTGATATTTTCTTTAATGATGAGTTCGATCAGATAAGAATTTAATAAGATCACAATGGTCAGGCCTGAACGCTGAATCAATATGCCAAGCATCAAGGCAAACGAAAGGAAAGCAAATACCTCCAGAAAGTAAGCCGGATAAAATCCAATGCCCTGAAAACCGATCGGAAAATCAAAGGCAGGTGAATAAATCAGGCCGGTAACGAGGGCAATCAAAAAGATAAGCACCATACTGAGGCCGCTGAGCAGCACATTGGTTAGTATTTTCGAAATCAAAAATTGCTCCCGGCTAAGGCCATCAATAATATTCTGCCGGATGGTGCGGTAAGTATATTCATTGGTAATGGAGGTGACCACCATAATGGCAAGTCCCAGTTTCAGAAGCCCGGCAGCCCATGCCAGATTTTGCCAAACGTCAGGAAAGTGATACAGCGGGATGCGGTTGATGATGATGCTCTGACCAAATCCTTCAATCGTACGCGCCAGCCATTTTAAAAACTCCATGCCACTGGCCGCTCCAGCGATCAGGGTAAAGAAATACAAACCGCAGATGATCCAAAACGTGCGGTAATCGAGAAGCTTCTTAAGGTCAATTTTTAACAAGTGCAGCATGGTCCGCTTCGGCTAAAATTTCTAAAAACTGTTTTTCCAAACTCTTCTTCTGTGTAAGCAGATGGGTGGCAACGATCCCCTTCTCAAACAAATACCGGTTCAGGTCCTGTCCGTGAAATCCCTCCTTCATCTTTACTACAAACTGCGTATTTTCTTTCTTCACGGCAGCAGTGCCTGGAAATCTTTCAAGAATCAAAGCGATGTCATCATGAAATGCCACCACCTCAATATGCTCTTCTCCCCTTCCTACCTCATCTACAGGTCCGCTGTGCACCAGGTTTCCCTTTCTCAAAATCGCAAAATGAGAACAAACCTTTTGCACTTCGTCCAGCATATGGCTCGCCAAAATAATCGTCTTTCCATCCGTCGCAATCCGTTTGATGATCTCGCGGATTTCGGCAATGCCCATGGGATCAAGGCCGTTGGTAGGTTCATCAAGAATCAATACAATAGGATCATTGAGCAATGCAGAGGCGATCGCCAACCGTTGCTTCATCCCCAGCGAATACGTTTTGTATTTATCGTCCTGCCGTGAGGCCAAATCGACAAGGTCTAGCACCTTGGGAATGTTCGACGTGGGGGCCTCTTTGATCATCGCCATCAATTCAAGATTCTTCCGTCCCGTGAGGTAGGGGTAAAAAATAGGGTGTTCCAGCACCGCGCCAATCTTTTTGCGCATCAGGTGAGTAGGTGGATGTCCAAACCATGAAAAATCACCTGCTGTGGGATTGACTACACCCATCAGCATCCCGAGTGTGGTGGTCTTACCGCTGCCATTCGGACCTAACATACCAAACACCTGGCCCTTCTGTACTTCAAGGTCGAGGTGATTGACTGCGCAAAGTCTTCCAAAGTTTTTGGTGAGCTGATGTGTTGAGAGTACTGTTTCCAAGACAATTATTGTTAATGATCCGAATTATCCTTCTCCTTGCTTTTATCCTTCTTATCCTTGTGGTTCATGAAACTCTTGATCCTATTGCCAATGTCCGTACTCTCGTCTATGGTGGAAAAAAGGGTACCGACCTTGCTGACATCCACCGTACCGATCATGTCGAGCACAAACAAATTCGTAGAATCATTGACCAGTACTACCGTCCCAGGCGTTGATCCTTTCGTGTCTTTCACATAAATG
>JAYVRH010000113.1:0-7886 GCA_043776495.1 Cyclobacteriaceae bacterium | reverse complement strand
CAACGCATTGTATCCTTCAGCAGTCGCATGATTTCGATCTTCCGCACGAACCCAGAACTCGCGCTTATCGGTGCCGGGGAAAACGGCGCTATCTTTTTGAGATTGATGTTTGAACACCGCCCTCCGTTTGCGCATGAGTTCATCCGGGCTCAGGGGCACTGCCATTTCGATCTGGTCAATATCCCATTCCTGCCATGCGCCCCTGTAAAGCCATACGTAGCATTCTTTCATCCAGGGCTTCTTTTTTAGTCGTGCAATTGCAGTGTAGATTGCTGACAGACAAACACGGTGTGTGCCATGGGGGTCGGACAAATCTCCAGCAGCATAGATCTGGTGCGGCTTGACTTCTTCCAGCAAATCAACAATGATTTGAATATCTTTTTCTCCCAGCGGTTTCTTTTTCACCATCCCCGTTTCATAGAAGGGCATGTCAAGAAAGTGAGCTTGAGAATCTGGTATGCCGGTATATCGACAGCCTGCTTTTGCCTCCCCTCTTCGGATCAACCCTTTAATCGTCATCACCTCCTGGCTGTCAATCTGGCCAGGCTTCTTTTGTTTGATGGAAGTTACAATCTGCTTATAGAATTTTTCACCGTCCGATTTTTTTAAACCAAAAGCATCATTGAAATCACGCACAAAATCTGCAAACCGGATGGCATCGTCATCAAACACAGCAATATTACCGGACGTCTGATAGGCTACGTGCACTTTGTGGCCCTGGTCCACCAAACGAATGAATGTTCCACCCATGGAGATCACATCATCGTCCGGGTGTGGACTAAAGATAACAACTCGCTTGGGAAAGGGAGTGGCTCTTTCGGGGCGATTGCTATCATCGGCTTTTGGCTTGCCTCCAGGCCAACCGGTAATTGTATGCTGTAGCTTATTAAACACTTTGATGTTTACATTATACGCAGAGCCGTATTCGGTCACGATGTCACCCATTCCATGCTCCATATAATCATGGTTCGTTAACTTAAGAATCGGCTTCTTAATAAGTTGGCACAACCAGACGACTGCCTTTCTAATGAGTACTTCATCCCATTCCACGCTGTCCAAAATCCACGGTGTTTTCACTCTTGTCAAATGGGATGATGCGGCATCGTCCAGCACCACCAACACATCAGCATGCTTTTGAAGGTATGTGGAAGGAACCTGATCTGTAATGGAGCCTTCAACTGCTTTTTGAACAATCTTGGCTTTGCCTTCACCCCACGCCATCATAATGGTGCGCTTCGATTTGAGAATCGTACCCACGCCCATCGTCAGTGCTTTCTTTGGAACATTCTCTTCTCCAAAGAAATCACTCGCTGCATCCATTCTGGTAATCTGGTCGAGCGTGATCATGCGGGTGACCGACCGTTCCGACGATCCAGGTTCATTGAAGCCAATATGCCCGGTTCGCCCGATGCCCAAAACCTGGATGTCAATGCCGCCCAAAGACTCAATCTTTTTCTCATAAGCCTTACAAAAGGCAGCAACTTTATCCTTTGGCAGTGTCCCATCGGGTATGTTGATGTTCTTTTTAGGAATGTCGATATGATCAAACAAATGTTCCCGCATAAACCGAACGTAGCTCTGTAATGAATCAGGCTGTATGGGATAATATTCATCCAGATTGAAGGTGATCACATTGCTAAAGCTTAGACCCTGTTTGTGCATCTTCACTAGTTCCTCGTAGACCCGGGTTGGCGTTGATCCTGTTGCCAGCCCCAAGACACAATGCTTCTTTTCACGCTGGCGCTGTTTGATGAGGGTTGCAATTTCCTTGGCGACGAACACAGAGGCTTCTTCGGAATTCTTGAAAACCCGGGTCGGTATTTTCTCGCTGGCGGATGACAGATTCATGTTTTTAATCGTTTAAGTGATCTAAGAGTCTTTCAATAAAAATCAAATAATTTTTACACAATCTAGAGTAATTCCTTGTTAAAAAGGGAAGGAAATTTTTCCCATAGATACGGAAGGAATCTTTGTTCTGCTACCAAAATTTACAGATCCTCCCACAATTGTTTCGTTGGCAAGAATCGCAAATAGCATCGCCTCCTTTGCATCCCCTGGAATGCCCAATTCATCGGACAGTCTCATCCTTTCAATGTGGAGGATTTCCAGTATCCATTTTACCAGCAATGGATTGTGAGCACCACCACCGCTTACATAGACATCAAATTTATTTTTCTTTCCAGCCGCCTTCTGAATTGCCTCACCGATTGTTTCCGCGCTGAAGCGGGCCAATGTGGCAACAGTGTCCTCCAGCGAAATCTGACTAGAGCCCGAACGCTCTTTTGCCAGATCCAGGAAATCCAGGTTAAATAGTTCCGGGCCGGTGGTTTTAGGAAACGGCAGTTCAAAGAATGGATGTGATTTTAATTCCTGAAGAAGTCTCTGATGGATTTTCCCTCGCTTGCCTAAGGCAGCATCCCGATCAAAATATTGATTTGGAACATTTCTTCTAACGACTTGATCCATCAACGTATTGCCAGGGCCTGTATCCGTGACAAAAACTTTCCGTGGATCTTGCCCTCCCGGCAGGCAAGTGAAATTTCCAATACCACCGATATTAAGCAAAATTCTATTCTCGGTCTTGTGCGACAACAAAAGAAAATCACCATAAACAGCCAACGGCGCTCCCGGCCCTCCTTTCGCAACGTGCTTTTGACGAAAGTCGCTTACCGTTATGATTCCAGTTGACACTGCCACATGATCTCCATCGCCCACCTGCAGCGTTGCGTTTAGATTTTGCTGAGGATTCAAAATTGCAGGAGCGTGGAAAACCGTTTGACCATGGGAGGCAATGATATCAACAGTCCCAGCTTTGTACTTCCATTTCCTTAAACATCCAAGCACCATCTTTCCATGAAGATTGCCGAGCCATGGATTCAAGGTGCACAGCTTCTGAAAATCTACGTGAGGCTGTGCGAAAACTTCGATTATTTTCGTCTTTACTTCAGCAGAATAAGGAACAGTGGCAAACTCCAACAACTCAATCCTGGTCTTGAGCCCATGCCCAGACAATTTGCAGAGCGCAACGTCCAGACCATCCAGGGATGTGCCAGACATCAGGCCTATAATAAGCCGCTCCTTCTTCGATGCTATTTTGAATAAACGTGAAAGATTTTTGTTCATGAGTAAATGTAAATATAAACCCTGATTGGAAGGGTCATGGACTCCACTAACTTTGGCATATGAATGTCTTTCGCACGGAATTAATACCCACCCCTTCGGATGTCAAAATCAGCCTTAACACTCCGCTCATAACCATTGGTTCATGTTTCTCAGACTCCATCGGAAATAAGTTAAATGAAAACAAATTTAAAGTTCTGTCCAACCCGTTTGGAACTGTCTATAACCCGATTTCCATTCATGGCTTGCTTGACAAAGCAATCATGAAATCCTACCCTGATAAAAATTCCTATCTCCAACATAGGGAGACTTACTTCAATTTTCATTTTCACTCCAAATTCTTTTCAGCAAGTGAAGTTCATTTGGCCAGACAAATCAAGGAGTCAATCGATGTCAGTCATGATTTCATTAGAAAGGCAAAAGTATTGATCATTACCTATGGAACTTCTTTTGTCTTCGAAAGGAAGGATACGAAGGATATTGTTGCAAATTGTCACAAGATGCCAGCTTCAAGATTTAATAAGAGGCCACTCTCGGTTGAGGAAATCGTTTCCAGTTTTCAACAGCTGCACGAACAAATCAAGCGAAATCGGTCGGTGGAGAAAATAGTACTTACGGTAAGCCCGGTACGACATATCAAAGACTCGCTGGAATTGAATAACCTAAGCAAATCAGTGCTCAGGATAGCCTGTCAAAAACTTGTTGATCTATTCTCCGGTGTTGAGTATTTCCCTTCATTTGAGATCATGATGGATGACTTGCGCGATTATCGGTTCTACAAAGCCGATATGATCCATCCCACTGAGTCGGCAGAAGATTATATATGGGAGAAATTCTCCAATGCCTATTTTGATGTTCAGACACTTCAGTTTCTGAAAAGCTGGGGTGAAATCAGGAAAGCCCTGTCGCATAAGGCCTTTCATCCGGAAGGCCATTCGCATCATGAATTCCTGCAGAAAACTTTATCCAGATTGGAAGAAATAAGATCTCTTGTATCGGTTGAAGAAGAAATCAAACAGATTAGATCCCAGTTCACACCCTTATCTTGAACCTGGTTTATGGAAGACCTAACTGGCATAAGGATGCCACATTTCGAATGAATGACCTCACACCAAAAGCTAAGACCAACCGTTTAATCCATTCAACAAGTCCTTACCTGCTGCAGCATTCGCATAATCCTGTAGACTGGTTTGAGTGGGGCCAGGAGGCATTGGCAAAGGCAAAAAAAGAAGACAAGCCCATATTGATCAGCATTGGTTACTCTTCCTGCCATTGGTGTCATGTGATGGAAAAGGAGTCATTTGAAAATAATGACATCGCCGAGATCATGAATCAGCACTTTGTGTGCATAAAGATTGACCGGGAAGAGCGGCCGGACATCGATCAAATCTATATGGAGGCTGTGCAAGTGATGCAGCAGCAAGGTGGATGGCCTTTAAACGTTTTCCTCACGCCAGAGCAAAAGCCTTTTTACGGTGGCACTTACTTTCCACCAAAAAACTGGGCCCAGCTTCTCCTTCAAATTCACAAGGCCTTCGAACAGAAAAGAAATGAAATCAATCAGTCTGCAGAAGAATTGCGAACACACTTACAAACCAGCGACCTTGGCAGGTTTGCAAAAGAACCCGGCGCAGACAGATTCACTAAAGAGGCACTCGATAAAATGTTTCAAATTCTTTTTTCAAGGTTTGACTCAAGGTGGGGTGGAATTGAAAAAGCACCAAAATTTGTAATGCCTACGATCTGGCAATTCCTGCTTCGCTACCATTCAATCACAAAAAACAAAGAGGCCTTTAATATGGTCGATCTTACACTTAAGAAAATGAGTTTGGCAGGACTGTACGACCAGGTTGGGGGCGGTTTCTCACGCTACTCTGTGGATGGCGAATGGTTTGCGCCCCATTTCGAAAAAATGCTTTACGACAACGCTCAGTTGATGAGCCTGTACTCCGAGGCTTACTCGGTAAACAAGGATGACCTTTTCAAATCCATTGTTTATGAATCCATTGATTGGCTCGAACGGGAGATGATGCACCCCGAAGGTGGGTTTTATTCTGCTTTGGATGCCGACAGCGAGGGCGAGGAAGGAAAGTTTTATACATGGACATGGGATGAATTGACGACCGCGCTCGCTACAGACGATATTACTCCCGAATACTATAACGCCTTACAGCATGGTAACTGGGAACACGGTAAAAATATTCTTGTGCGCACAGAAAATGATCTGAAGTTCATGTCTGATCACGACATCAACAAAAACGACTTCGACATTCATATTAACAACGGAAAGAAGAAACTACTTGAAGCGAGGAGCCATCGCATTCGACCCGGCCTGGATGATAAAGTACTCACGGGCTGGAATGCTATGATGGTGCTGGGCCTTATTGATGCCTACAAGGCTTTTGGAGACGAGAAGTTCCTAAGTCTTGCCCAAAGGAATATTTCTTTCATGGAGTCGCACCTGATGGATGAGGGGAAAGTTTTTCGTGCGTTCAAAAATAAACGTTCCTCGACGGAGGGCTTTTTGGAAGACTATGCATTTCTTATTCAGGCATACACCGCGCTTTATCAGGTGACATTCAATGAACGCTGGCTTACGAAGGCTGCACAATGGACATTTCATGTACAGAAACATTTCTATGATGAAGAGGACGGATTTTTTCACTTCTCATCAAGAGATGCAGAAAAATTGATTGCCCGGCGGAAAGAAATTTTTGACAATGTAATCCCGGCTTCCAACTCAGTGATGGCAAAAAACCTATATCATCTCGGCATCTTACTCGATAAAGAAGATTGGAAAACCCTTGCCATGGATATGACCTCGCGACTTGCCTCCTTAATTGAATCGGAGCCCGGATACACTTCCAATTGGGGAATTCTATTTTCAGAAATGACGAACGGAATGTCCGAGGTAGTGATTGTTGGAAAGGAAGCACAGAAATTGAAAAGGGAATTCCACCTGCAACATCAGCCCTTTGCTTTGACACTAGGCACTGAAACAAAAAGCGAGCTTCCCCTTCTGAAGGACCGCGGCCAAAAAGAAGGCAAAACAATGATCTACGTTTGCGTTAACAAGACTTGTAAATTGCCCGTGGAGACTGTCGAGGCTGCCATCAAACAACTCAACCATGAAAGGTTCTCATCTTAAAAAAAATATTATCCTCATTCTTGGTGGGTGTTGTATCCTCTTTTCCTGCTCGACAAAAGAAGTACCACCGCCGACTGCCCGATTACCCGTACCTACGGAAAGTCAACTCGCGTGGCACGAAATGGAGATGAATGCATTTATTCACTTCACCACCAATACTTTCACTGACAAAGAGTGGGGATATGGTGATGAATCTCCAATCATTTTCAATCCCTCAGCACTAAATGCCGAGCAGTGGGTTGGCACGATTAAAGATGCGGGCTTTAAGGGAGTTATCCTCACTTGTAAACATCATGATGGATTTTGTCTTTGGCCCAGTGAATACACAGATCATTCGGTGAAGAGCAGCTCCTGGAAAGGAGGCAAAGGTGACCTCGTCAATGAGGTTTCACAGGCTTGTAAGAAATATGGTATTAAGTTCGGAGTTTATCTATCACCCTGGGACCGCAATCATAAAGATTACGGGGCGGCAACCTACCTTACCTATTACCGAAACCAATTGAATGAACTATTCACCCGATATGGTCCCATTTTTGAAATGTGGTTTGATGGAGCGAACGGAGGTGATGGGTACTACGGAGGCAGACGTGATAAACGCAACATCGACGGGTCAACTTACTATGAGTGGCCAACCACCCTTGACCTTGTGCGAAAATTAGAACCCAATGTCATTTTTTTTAGTGATGCAGGACCCGGTGTGCGCTGGGTTGGAAATGAAAAGGGAATAGCAGGGGAAACGAATTGGAACACAATCACGCCGGACACACTTTTTGCAGGAAAAGGAGGAATTGAAAAACTCTTGAACATCGGTTCTGAAAATGGAACTGCATGGATTCCATCTGAAGTGGATGTCTCGATCAGGCCTGGATGGTTTTATCATGAAAAGGAAGATTCGCTGGTAAAGACACCCGAAAAGTTATTTGAAATCTATTTGACTTCTGTTGGTCGGGGCTCTACGCTACTCCTCAACATCCCCCCAGACCGGAGAGGGCTCCTCCATGAGAATGATGTGAAAGCTTTAAAGGGCTTTAAGGAATTATTGAATCAGGAGTTTAAGACCAATTTTGCCCTTCATGCCGAGGTTGTGGCAAGTTCTTACCGGGGTGAGGCTCAACAATTTTCTCCTGACAATCTCACAGATGGGGATCAAAATACCTATTGGGCCACAGACGACGCTGTAGAGAATGGCAGTATTGAGATATCCGTGAGTGAAAAGCAAGTCGTTAAGTATATCCTTCTTCAGGAATATATCAGGCTGGGGCAGCGTGTGAAAACATTTTCTATTGAAACCTGGCAAGACGATCAATGGAAGCCCGCCTTGAGTGGCACTACCATTGGCCATAAAAGAATACTAAAGATCGGACCTTTGGAGACCAGTAAGATCAAAATCAATTTAACTTCTGCTTCCTCCTGCCTTCTGCTCTCGAACATAGAAGTTTATTGAAGCTTTTAGTTACTTTTAAAAACGGTGGAACTCTTTGAACAAGCGGATGGAAATAAAACAATTTTTGCGGAGCTGGTCTTGCCGGTGCCCATACCAAAATTATTTACCTACCGCGTACCAGCTGCCTGGAATGATCTTGTAAAAACAGGGCAGCGGGCCATAGTCCCATTCGGG
>JAYVRH010000112.1:0-2408 GCA_043776495.1 Cyclobacteriaceae bacterium | reverse complement strand
TCTAGGTCACTTAGACAAACGAAAAATGAGCCTTTACTACATTAATAGGATGGCAGAGATGCCTTGGAAGCATTGATTTTATTTGGCGGAGAGACAGGGATTCGAACCCTGGATCCACTTGCGCGGATAACGGTTTTCGAGACCGCCCCGATCGGCCGCTCTGGCATCTCTCCGAGGTAAAGAAAGGAAAAATTATTTCAATGAGGTTAGAACGATTGCGGTGGAGGAAACTTCAGGGGCTCGACTGTTAGCCCATTGAACTACGAGTGTAGATCGCGGTATTTTTGTCGAGACGTCAAAAAACCGCGAAGACACGCGAGTAACTTAGCGCAGTCTTTGCGCCTTTGCGTGAAAAAATAAAACCGCAAGACTTATTCAAACCGCAACGACTCAATCGGATCCAGTTTCGAAGCTTTATTGGCAGGATAATACCCCGACATAAGCCCCACCCCAACGCATACCACAAGGCCAACAAAGATCCACAGCCAGGGCATCACAAAGGACATACTCATCATCTTGGCAAGGAAACCGCCTGCAATGACGCCGAGAATGATGCCGGCAATACCACCCAATAAGCAAACCACAATGGCTTCAACAATAAACTGTTGCCTTATTTTCGCAGGAGTTGCACCCAAAGCCTTTCGAACTCCTACCTCACGCGTTCTCTCAGTGACAGACACCAGCATGATGTTCATTAACGCAATCGAAGAACCAAGCAGCGTGACGAAACCAATGCCAAGGCCGACCCAGGTAATGATGCTCATCAAATTGTTCAGGTTTGAAAGCGTATCACTCTTATCCAACTCAAATGAATTTGGCTTCCCAATCTGGTCTCTTCTTATGGACCGCATCAGTCCGGTGGCTTCACCCATCGCTCCATCCAACTGGGTTGGATCCGGGACGGCTACGGTAAGTTCATAACGAAGACCACGACCGGATGCCATTTGATTTGCAACAATGACCGGGATAAAAACCATGTTGTCATAATTGTCCTCAGCCAAATTACCCTTCTCGCTCAGCACACCTATCACACGAAACTGAGTACCCTTAAAGGAAACCACCTGGCCTACCGGGTTTTCATTTGAATCAAACACAGCATCCGTGACTTTTTTTCCCAAAACAACAGCCTTAGTTCCGTATTGAATCTCGAGCGCCGAAAAATTTCTTCCCTTATCAAAGTTCAGGCTCTTAACAAAGATATAGTCTTCATTGATTCCCATCACGCCGATATTTGGGTTCGTCTTTTTAGAGCTGTGCTTCACTTCTGCGTTGAAAGTAAGCTCGGCCGACAAGCTAATATTCGCTGTCACTTTGTATTGGTCGAGGAATCGCTGCACCTCATTCAACTGAAGGGGTTTATAAATGCGCGTCTTTATTCCTTGCTGGCTGGACCCTCTGTTTCTCCTGGATGCGATGTCGAATGTATTGGCTCCCAATGACGCGAGACTTTCATTGAGTGTATAACTAATGCCGTCGACCGCCGTGAGCGAACCCACGAGCGCGGTGATACCAAAAGTAACAATCACAGCAGTTAAGATGGACCGAAGAAGGTTCGCCTTGATGGAGCGAAGGCCTTCCATAATGTTTTCTAACATAGGTGAAGAAAAAATATCAGCAATTGATCACAAAAATACCCCTTTTACGTTTTGTCCTTGGATTACTTTGTGTAATAATTTGTTCCTTTGACAATGCTACCTGTAACGATGCGCCTGCTCCTTTTGTTTTGCTTTTTGACCATCAGCACCATAATCCGTGCGAATTACATCTTTATCCCAATGGATCTAAAGCAAACAGATCATCTAAAGGCCTATGGCATTTCCTACTGGGTACTTAAAAGGGACACAGAAGTGGACTGGCTGCTGAATTACCGGGGAGGCAGCTTTATGTTCAAATACCATCCAATATTCCAAAACGAACTTGTGGTGAGGGGCGTGAGCTATGATATCATCTCCGATGCAGAAGCCAACCAAATCCTGTTGGAAATCGCCAGCCCTGCGCTTAATTATGACATCATGAAACTGGAGAAATATCCAAAGATTGCGGTCTATTCCCCCAAGTCAAAGCAGCCATGGGATGATGCCGTGACGCTGGTACTTACCTACGCAGAAATTCCTTATGACGTGGTCTTTGATGATGAGGTCATGAAGGGCGACCTGGCAAAGTATGATTGGCTTCATCTTCATCATGAGGATTTTACCGGTCAATACGGAAAATTCTTTGGCAATTTTGGCAACATGCCCTGGTATTTGGAGCAACAAAAGGAAGCAGAAGACATGGCGCGCAAATGGGGCCTGCCTAAAGTTTCTCAGCTTAAACTGGCTGTCGCAAAGCACATCAAAGAGTTTGTTGCCAGTGGAGGGTTTCTGTTCGCCATGTGTTCCGCTACCGATTCTTTTGACATTGCAGTT
>JAYVRH010000111.1:0-7888 GCA_043776495.1 Cyclobacteriaceae bacterium | reverse complement strand
TTGCTTGTTACCAACAAAAGTAGGGGCCGAACCGTCCACAGGGTTGGTAATTTTCAGCGTGGTCAGCTTTGTATTGTCAACCTTGTAAAAAAGATCGGAAGTTGGATAATAGATGACGCTCACAGAAACCGTAAGATCAAATCCCAATGGCTTATGATTCGCCGCAGTATTGTACCAGCCTTGATTCAAGCCGCTACTCACTGAATTTAGAATTGGCCTCAAATATCCCTCAGCAAGGTAATTGGCATCGGCTTTACTACCTCTCAATATCTGGTCAAGGTCTACCTGACCAAAGGATTTGTTCGAGTACAGGGTGGTGAGGCAAATGGCCAGTACAACTATTTTTTTCATAATGATTTAATATTTAATTCAGCGCTACAAGATAAAGCTTTAGGTTCATAAAATTCAACCAAAAAAACCACAAATGACCATTCAGAAAATGAAGCATTGGTCACAAAGGTCAGGCTTTTATGATTTCTAAGATGCAAAGGTAATCGATTGACCACAAGTGATTTCATAAAATATCTACTTTCTGCCCCTTTGTAGGAACAATTACCTCGGCCTGAGGCCGCACCTTCTGAAGGGTATTGGCAAAGGAAAGGGACTGTTCCTCTTCACCATGCGTTACAAATATCTTCTTTAGATTTCCCTTGATGCGATCTACATGTTCCAGCAGTTCATTCTTGTCCGCGTGGCCTGAAAGCGAATCCAGGGCAGCGACCTGTGCTTTTACTTGATGCGGTTCACCAAAAATATTGACGGGTGATTGTCCGTTTCTAATTTTCGCACCAAGGGTGTACTCCGCACAATAGCCCATGAACAGGATCAGATTATTAGGGTTGCCTATATTATTTTTCAAATGATGTAAGATGCGACCTGCTTCAGCCATACCCGAGGCGCTGATAATCATGAGAGGACCCTTCAACTTATTTAATTTTTTCGATTGATTGATGTCACGGATATAAGTGACATTATGAGCTTCAAAGGGGTTCCCTTCGCTCATTAGAAACTCGTAAATCTCCGGATTAAAACATTCCGGATGCAGTCTGTAAACTTCCGTCGCGTTCACGGCCAGCGGGCTATCGATGAATACAGGCACGGGTTCCATTTTTTTGCTTTGTATTAGCCTGTTAATAGCCCAAACAATTTGTTGGGTTCTTCCAACAGCAAATGCCGGTATAATCACTTTTCCATGTTGGGAAAAAACACCCCTCACAATTTCTCCCAACCGGTCATCTGCTTCATTTGCTTTTGAGTCATGTATCCGATTGCCGTACGTACTTTCAATGTGCAGATAATCAACGCCCTCCACCCCTTGCGGATCGCGAAGTATGGGATCACCTCCCCTGCCCACATCGCCTGTGAACAAGTAGCGTATTTTTCTTTGACCTTCCATGATGTCAAGTACGATCTGTGCTGAACCAAGGATGTGACCTGCATCCCGAAACTGAACAGTCACGCCATCTGATACAATGATGGGCCGGTCATATCCAACGGCGACAAACTGACGCACGACCAGTTCCGCATCCTCTTTGGTATACAATGGCTGAATGGGAGGTTCATTATTTCTCTTTCTCACCTTGGAGACATACTCGGCATCGGATTCCTGAATATGGGCTGAATCCTGAAGAAGAATGGAGGCAAGGTCCTGGGTAGCATGAGTACAGAAAATATTTCCGCGAAAGCCCTGCTTATAAAGATTTGGGAAATTTCCGCAATGATCGATGTGTGCATGACTGAGAATGGCAACATCAATACTGGCTGGATCAAATGGAAAATTCAGGTTTCGTTCATTTGATTCAGCGCGTCTACCCTGATAGAGCCCACACTCCATCAGAATCTTTTTACCGTTCACGGTGAGCAAATACATCGATCCGGTGGTGGTGCGTGTCGCTCCAAAAAATTGTATCGTCATAAACAGTAATTGGCATTTAATGTAATGAAAGTTTTTGGTCCTGATGATTTTCCGCCGAGATTGAATTCAAATTCTATCTTTGAAGGGCTAAATCATGATGGTGACCTTATATAAAAGCGGTATTTCCGCCATACGATTTCTTTATTGGAGCGCCTCATGGTTCAATCCTAAAGCAAAAGCCCTCAGGAAAGGCCATGAAGAGCAGGCTAAAAAGTTAAGGACCACCTTCCCGCTTACAGCCCCTGCGAGCCTCGTCTGGCTGCACTGCGCCTCCCTTGGAGAGTTCGAGCAGGGCCGGCCGGTGATCGAAGCCCTTAAGGCATGGAACCCTTCCCTGAAAATATTACTTACTTTCTTTTCTCCTTCCGGATATGCTGTAAGGAAAGATTATGAATACGGTGACTTTGTATTTTATCTTCCATGGGACACAAAAAAGAATGCCAAATGGTTTGCAGAGGTTGTGAAACCCTCTTTGGCCATTTTCGTGAAGTATGACTTTTGGTATCATTATTCAAATGAACTTCGCAGACAAAATATTCCATTGATTTCAGTCTCCTCTATTTTCCGTCCAGGGCAGATTTTCTTTAAACCCTACGGTGCCCTTTTCCGGTCGATCCTTAAATGCTTCAATCACTTCTTTGTTCAAAATCAAGAGTCGGCCGGACTGCTACAATCTATTGGCATTGATCAGGTCACCCTTGGTGGTGATACCCGATTTGATCGCGTAAATCAGATCGTTCTACAATCTCAGGAGATACCAATTGCAAGGCAATTTAAGGACGGGCAAAAAGTGATGGTGATTGGAAGTGCCTGGCCGGAAGACATGGAAGTTTTAATTCCATTTATCAACGACAACAATAAACGGATCAAATTTATCATTGCCCCCCACGAACTAAAGGAAGATTATCTCATTGAGCTTGAGCATTCCATCGATGGCAAATCCATTCGATATTCAGCAGCGACTGCGCAAAAGTTGATGGGGGCTTCCGTCTTGATTGTTGATAATATCGGGATGCTCTCAAGTTTGTATCGATATGGTGAATTTGCTTTCGTTGGCGGTGGTTTTAAACAAGGGTTGCACAATATATTGGAGCCTGCGTGTTTCGGTATCCCGGTCTTCTTCGGCAACAAGGCATATCAGAAATATCAGGAGGCTAATGACCTGGTTTTCAGAGGCGGAGCTTTTGAAGTAAGTGACTATATGGACTTGAAATTAAAATATGAGCTGTTGATCAGCAACTCCGAATCACTTCTCCTGGCATGCGACGTGACTCGTCAATATGTGCTTGAAAATCTTGGCGCGACCGATAAAATCATGAACTACTGCAAGAAAATTCTGGCATGATGGAAGGGCGCGTGATGAAATCAACAGGCTCCTGGTACGAAGTGCTGGGGAGGGACGGAAAAAAGTACAAGGGTCGCTTGCAAGGAAAATTGCGTTTGGAAGAAATTAAAGAATCCAACCCAGTGACCGTCGGAGATCGGGTGGAACTACTCATTGAACAAGAAGATGCGTCCATCACCGAAATCAAGCCTCGTGATAATCACATCTTGCGGCAATCGGTAAAGAAGACCGGCCATAGTCAGGTCCTGGCCGCCAACGTAGACCAGGCCTTGCTGATCGCCACACTCAGGCAGCCTCGCACCTCACTTGGTTTTATAGATCGATTTTTAGTAAGTGCTGAGTCTTTCAGGATACCTCAGATCCTCATCTTCAACAAAAAAGATTTATTATCATCTGAGGATAATCTAAAGGTGAATGAACTTCAAAAAGTTTATACTGCGATTGGAGTCAATACCCAGATTATTTGTGCTCAACTGGATGCCGATGTCGCTCGCATCAAAGAGTTCATCAAAAATAAAACAACGCTTGTCGCAGGACATTCCGGCGTAGGGAAGTCTACCTTCCTAAACCGTCTGTCGCCTCAGATATCACAAGCTGTGAGTCAGGTTTCTGATTTTACAGACAAAGGGACACACACCACCACGTTTACAGAAATGTTTTCTATTGGCGGGGAGACCTTCATAATAGACACTCCAGGGATAAAAGAATGGGGCCTGGTAGAGATGAGTCAACAAGAGATCTCTGACTACTTCCCTGAGATGCGTGATCTGCGATTGAATTGCAAATTTGGATCTCGTTGCCTTCACCTGACAGAACCAAAATGCAGCATACGGCTCGCGGTAGAAAGAGGAGAGATCGCTGCGAGCAGATACGAGAGTTACGTGAGCATGGTGACGGGGGAGGATAATAGGAAGTAGAGCTGGTCGCTGGTATCCTGTTTCTGATTTGTCTGGAAAATGTATTCTTCGCGAGCTTTCTACTGCTCCCTTCACGCTAAAATAAAATCTCCAGTAGAGATGATGGCATGGAAAAGGAAGATGAGGGCTTTCATAGGAGTTTCTTGTTCATGGTTCCTGGTTTCGGGGTTCAAAGATTTCAGTTTATCAAATACCACACCTTTCTGAAAATGAAAAGAAATCGCTCGCACTATTGATCAAAGCTTTCGTAGCACAGCCTGAACGGAACATGGGCCAGGTAATGGACGAAATGGCTCTATACGCCAAAAAACAAGGACTCGACACTGGTAATTTAAATACCTTGCTGAACGACCAATAGATGTTTTTTGTTGTTGATACCAATGTGCTCATCAGTGCTCCACTTTTTTTGTTTTACTCTTAGCGTTCCTTGCGTCTTTGCGTGAAAGAAAAACTCTTTGTTATCTCTTTAAAAGTTATTTAGATACCACTTGGCACAATAAACCATTATGGCATGCGACTCCACAACTTCATGTAACTCCATCCGATTCTCAATTGGCCCAAAACAAATGCCATTCGCATCTCATAGAGGATGCGTTTTTTTAATGCAGCTTGTTCACCGCTGGTTTTATTCAGCTCAAACGCCTTTTTACAGACCATCAGCGTAGACCTTAACTGATTACTTCCACTTCTATATTGTTTTTGTCCCATTGACGTACTTAACATTCTCCTTTTCACCAAAGGCTCACGACTGTAACAATATTTGAAAAAACGTGATGATCTTACCCAAAAATCAAAATCCTCATAGGTGAGTGAACCATCGTAGCCACCCAGCTTTTCAAACACCTGTCTTCGCATCATCATTGTTGGACTATTAATAAAATAGCTCGATAGAATCTGAAGATAAATGTCTCCTTGTGGAATCGAATCATGGGGGAAACGATCTGAATGATATCCTAGTGTGGCTCCATTTTCATCAATCAATTCGGCATCGCTGAAGTGCACACCCACGTCGGTTCCTACTGACTCAAAGATTCGAACACCCTTCTCGATACGGGCTGGCAATAAAATATCGTCCGCTGCAAGGTCAATGATGAAATCACCGCTCGTTTTCTCAAGGCCAATATTAAAAGCGCTACAATTGCCCAGGTTGGATTCCAACGGGATAAATGGGATTGGAAGGCCCTTAAGAGTTTTTTTGATAATTTCTACACTATTGTCCATGCTGTGATCATCCACCACAATCAGCTCGACGTTAGAATAAGTTTGATTCAGCACCGAGCGAATGGCCTCCTCCACAAAGCGAGCATGATTATAGCACAAGCAAATGACGGAAACCAACGGAGTTTTCATGTCAAATGCTTTTCAAAAGTAATTTTTGCTGATGGTACAGCGCCAAGCCGGAGTTTGAAATCAAGAAGCGTGAAGTTAGGCTGTCCGTCGATGGAGGAAGTGCCGAGGTCCAATAATTGTATATGCTGTTTTTCGCAAAATTGATACATGCCTTTCGTGAGCAACACCATAGGGCTCACCGCATCAAATTTCTTTATATGGCCTGAGTAAAAGTTGTAGAGTATGGAAGGATGAACACAAATGGCGATCGATGCTGCGGTCAATTCTTTTTGAAGAAATACTCCAAATAAAAAAAAGTTCTCCTTAAAGACATTAACGGTGCGCTGCAATTCTTCCAGCGTCATGCTGAGATGATATCCCTTTTGTTTGCGGCACTTTAGAATAAAAGTGTAAACTGTTTCAAGTTCGCTCAATGGCAGCGATTTGTATTGCAGACCCTTCGCTTTGGATTGCTTTAATTTACGCCTCTCCCACAACTCTATCTTTTCTTCAAAATTGATATGATCGATTCTGATTCCGGAGCTCAATTCAGCATGGCCAACCCTATAATTGAGATTAAACAAAATGGTGTGCAGCAATTCCCCTGACTTACGATAGAACAGTGGAGGATCGATAATCTGAAAGGACTTCACACCGCGTTTTTGAAGTTCATCTTCACAACGCTGAATAAACTGATAAAGTCCCAACGGTGACAACCGATCGGAGAAAAGAAAGGATCCGAAGGGTGCCCTCACCGGCGAGAGTGCCCTATCATTTTCTATGTGAAACGAAACTTGCGCCATTACTTTTTGGTTCGCCTTTCGCAACAAATAAAAGCTCTGCCAATCGTTGGCCTGCAATTTCAGATGTTCGGGATGATGGAATAAAAAGGACGTGTAGTCCGGAGAATACCCCGGAGGCAAAGCGCTCGTAACACTATAACCGCTCTCCAATCAGTAGGGAATTCCTATTTTCTTATAAATGAAATGCATGAGCCACGCCGGGCCTATCATCAGGAACTGCAAGTCTTTGAAGAAAGAAGGTTTCTTGCCCTCCACCTTATGCCCATAAAACTGACCGATCCAAGCGACCACAAATATTAACAGACTCACGGCCCAAAGAGGTGTACTGCTTTCATTAATGAGCCTCGCTATAAATAAACAAAAGGCAGCAAATAACGTCATCCCGATGGTAAGAGTAAAGGAGAGGGTAGCATAATATGCGATGGCCAATATCAGTAGGATCGTGGCCCAGTTCGCGTAAGGGTTTCCTTCACCCAGAATTAATTGAACAAATCCCGAGGGAATTGATGCGATCATTCCCACGACACTAAAAAAAATCAGAGGCACACAAATCCAATGGATTGTCTTGTTTGTGATGTTTTGATGACTCTCACCATACTCTGAAAGAAGCAAGTCTATTTTTCTCATGAGTTGAAAGGATTTGAAGGCTAAGGAAGCTTTACTCTATAAAGTTAGATCAATTTTGAGCTTCTATCAAGTTTTGGTTTTTACCCTTTCCCAATCCTTGATTTGCCAAAAAACCTTTCCCGTGGTGAGATGATTGCCTTTCACGTCGTGGATTTTTATCTCGCAAGGGACGATGACAGATTCCTGAGATTTTAATGGCATTATGATTTGTTGTTGGAACCATTCGTCGGATGTCTTGAACTCAGCATAGGCATCCATCTTGCCCTGATAGTGATAGTCCATCTCAATGCGCTGCATGATCAGCCTGTATTTTTTTTTATCGAGCCTTGAGAGGAGTAAAAAGCCAGTGGCGAATTCTGAGATTGTGGCCAAAGCACAGGCATGGAGGCCACGGATGTGATTGAAATTACTTCTCCGGTAAGGAATAAGCGTTTTAATGTTATGATCGCCTAATTCCACTACTTGAAATTTATGAGGTCCATTGAAAGGCACCATCCTGTTCAACGCCTGGTTCAGAACCCACCGCCAAAAGGCTGAGCGTTTTGCTTTTTCAATTATTTTAGTGGAATCAAACATGGGATGTGGTTTAAGTTGCCCGGATGGGTTGAGTGCTTCAATTTAGATAAATTTTAATGGATCATTCACTATCTACCCGGGTTGCATGTCATATCCTCTATGTCGTAATCTTATGAAGCCTTTATCATTGCACACTCAATGTCGTTTAGTTAAGACCCAGGGCTTCGACTCCGCTGCCAATGAAAACATTCATTTTTGTTTGAACTTAAGTTGAATTCAACGTTTATTCAAGGCATGGAAAATCATTCAGCTTACGTAAAATGAAGAAGGCGAATTTGTTTCCCGCAGATTCTAAGACCTGGGAGCTAAAACTAGATTTCTAACTTGAGTCAGGCTGAATTTGGAATCTTTACTTTGCCACAGATTGCACAGATTA
>JAYVRH010000110.1:0-7903 GCA_043776495.1 Cyclobacteriaceae bacterium | reverse complement strand
TTTATCGGGCCATGTGTAGTTACTATTCGGGTCGGTACGAGGAGACTGCAAAGTTATTAAACAGTCTGATCAACGATGTGAGTTTTAAGAAATACCCGCAGGCACAAATGGAGATAAAGGCGCTCTTGTGCCTTCAGTATTGCTTGCTTAAAGATATTGATTTGTACAATCAGCTGTCCAACAGTGTTCGGCGCAACATCCGGATGATCGGGAAAGATAAATGCGAAAACGTGCTGACATTTTTGAAAATTCTGAAGATTGCCGTGAGTGAGGCTAAGAAGGAAAAGCAAAAGAAAATTTCAGCTTTGGTTCCGAAATTCAAATCCATTTCTGTTAATTATTTTGCGCCCACCTCCTTCATTCGTATGGATGAAAAATTCGTGGAGCGATTGATTGCTCTGGAAATACAGGGCGATGTAACTAATGCCGATGATTAGATGCTCAAACCAAAAATGCTCTCGTGTGTCAGGGGTTTATTCAGATAAAGCTTAACATTTACGTATTTCTTTGATCTGCTAAGGTCTTGTGGATTGATCGACGAGGTCAACATAATGATCTTGCATTTCTTCTTGGTGAAGGCGGTCATCTTTTCGAATTCGTCCAAGAACTGAAAGCCATCCATCAATGGCATGTCAATGTCCAGGAATATTACATCGGGCAAAACTTTGTCCGCCAGATCCAGCTTCTCCATGTTCCGGAGAAACTCAATGGCACTCTTGGCCCCCGTGTGAATATAAATGTGTTCCGTGATGCTGGCAGATTCTATCATTTTCTGATTGATGAGATTATCAATCTCATTGTCATCTATCAACATGAGGGATCGATACTTTTTCGCTTGCATATCAGTTTTTTTTGGGCCCACTAAAGTAAGCCGTTGCCTGCGAATTACAAACAATCAACAAATTGTTTCTTTGAGCGGCAAAATTGAAGGTGAGGGCCAATACTCTAGATGTCAAACTTGATCCCTTGTGCTAAAGGAAGATTGCTGCCGTAGTTGATTGTATTGGTTTGGCGGCGCATGTAGACTTTCCATGCATCCGAGCCTGATTCCCTGCCGCCGCCAGTCTCCTTTTCACCGCCAAAAGCGCCTCCGATTTCCGCACCTGATGTCCCAATATTTACATTGGCAATGCCGCAGTCGCTTCCGGACTGTGAAAGGAATATTTCCATTTCCTGAAGATGCGTCGTTATGATCGCTGAAGAGAGCCCTTGCTTGACGCCATTCTGATATTCAATTGCTTCGTCCAAGGTCTTGTACCTTATCAGGTATAAAATTGGTGCGAAGGTTTCTTGTTGCACGATGGTAAAGTGATTTTTTACTTCAGCGATTACGGGCTTAACATAGCACCCTGATGTGTAAGCTGCACCCGAAAGGACTCCGCCTTCAACCACCAACTTTCCTCCTTCAGACTTAATTCTTTTCAAGGCTTCCTGATAATTCTTTACTGCGAGCTGATCAATAAGTGGCCCCACATGATTTGAAGGATCCAGGGGATTACCAATTCTCAGCTGACTATAAGCTTTCTTCAACTTCTCTTTTACGGCATCGTAAATTTTATTTTGGACAATGAGCCTCCGTGTAGATGTGCAGCGTTGGCCAGCGGTGCCGACTGCTCCAAAAAGGGCACCCCGAATGGCAATATCAAGGTTGGCATGTTCTGAAATGATGATTGCATTGTTACCACCTAGTTCCATCAAGGGCCGTCCAAGGCGTTCACTTACTGTTTTCGCTACGGCCCTGCCCATTCTCACCGATCCGGTGGCGGAGACTAAAGGAATAGCTTCATGTGACGCCAGCCATTGCCCGACACGGAAGTCTCCATTGACTATACAGGAGACCCCTTCCGGAACATTATTGTTCAAAAAAACTTCTGCAATAATATTTTGACAAGCGATGCTGCAGAGTGGAGTTTTTTCAGAGGGTTTCCAAATACAAACATCGCCGCAAACCCATGCCAACATGGTATTCCACGACCACACCGCAACCGGAAAATTGAAAGCCGAGATAATTCCAACGATCCCCAGCGGATGATATTGTTCATACATCCGGTGCAGGGGTCGCTCGGAGTGCATGGTCAGTCCATGGAGTTGTCGCGAAAGCCCAACTGCAAAATCACAGATGTCGATCATCTCCTGCACCTCACCAAGGCCCTCCTGATACGACTTGCCCATCTCATAAGAGACCAGCATCCCAAGAGATTCTTTTGATTTTCGAAGGGATTCACCAATCTGCCTAACCACTTCTCCACGCCTCGGGGCCGGCACCAGCTTCCATTGCCTGAATGCCTCTTTAGCAACCGACACAACTTTTAAAAAGGATTTTTCGTCCGTGCTCTGCACCGTGCCAATAAGTTTGCCATCTACCGGAGAGTAGGATGCGATGGGTGTTCCGGAAGATTTGATCCATTTCGCTCCGGTTGAAACGCCGGGGTTGGATGCCTTAATGCCGAGGTCCTTAAGGATTGCTTTGATGTTGACTTTTTCCATAGCAGAATAAGCACAAAGCTAATGAGGATTTTAGTCTGGCTTTAGACGTCAATAATAATTAATAAAGAGATTGATTATCTCACCAGGATACTCCGTAGACGCCCTTCTCTCCATTTTTATAAGTCCCTTCCACCAGGAACCCACCCGACTTATAGTCCAGAATCCGGTTTAAGTCAGCGACATTATCGACGGCTACCTTGTCGATGTACGTGATTATAAAATCCTGCTTCATGCCTGCTTTTTTCCATTTGCCATTCTCCAGGGCCTTTACCAGCACCCCGGCATCAAGGTTGCGTTTGGTCAATTCGGAATAAGAAAGATCTTCCAATGTGGCGCCTTCAAGCGAGTAACTTACTTCCTTCCGCGTGATGGACTCAAGCCCATCGTAATTCTTCAATGTGGTTTTTACAGATTGCTCTTTTCCGTCCCTGCGGAAGGTCACATATACGGTGTGGCCAGGGCGATGTCGGGCTACCCGCTCCTGAAGTTCAGAGACAGTTCCAACGGCATGTCCATCGATTGCCGTGATGACATCGTGCTCTAATATTCCAGCCAATTGCGCTGCGCTGCCTTCATTCACCTGCCTCACAAAAACACCCAGCGCGATGTCGAGATTTTCATCTTCTACTACTTCGGACGCATTCACAATTTGAACACCCAGAAGTCCACGTTGCACCTGACCAAACTCAAGCAAATCATCCAGCACCTTCTTCATTAAATTGACAGGAATTGCAAAAGAGTAGCCTTGATATTTTTCGTTAGAGGTGGCAATGGCAGAATTAATTCCAATCAATTCACCTTTCAGGTTGACGAGCGCGCCGCCGCTGTTGCCCGGATTAACGGCGGCGTCTGTTTGAATGAATGATTCCACCTGTAGATTATTCCTGTCGCGAAGAATGCCAATGTTCCTCGCTTTCGCACTCACAATGCCTGCTGTTACCGTGGAGTTGAGATCGAATGGATTTCCAATGGCAAGCACCCATTCACCTGGAACCACTAAGTCCGAATTTCCATAACCAACGAAAGGCAGGCCTTTGGCTTTTATCTTTAATAACGCAAGGTCGGTGCTTGGGTCGCGGCCGATCACTTTTGAATAGAATCTTCGATTATCACTCATCTCAACCACGATGTTGGTCGCATCTTCAATGACGTGATTGTTGGTCACGATGTAGCCATCATCAGAAACGATTACACCAGATCCTGAGGAGTGGGCCTGCTGGCGACGAAGTTCCAGGGGATTCACGCTAAACTCACCGGGTCCATAAACGGTATTGATATGCACCACTGCCGGTGTGATCATTTTCGCGGCGTATTCAAAACCGGGTACAACGGAATTTCTTTTTATCGAATCCAGTCCCATGCTGGCGAATAGGAGGTTCTGATGCTTTTCAATTGAGTTGTAAGTCCGATCGCTTTCTACATACTTCAAAGTGATCACGACACCTGTCACCGCCCCAATGAATGCGGAAAGAATGACAACCAGAATGATAAGAAAGCGTCTCATGGAGTATCGAAAGTTAATCTAAAGAAGCTTAAAGTGAAAAGTTTAAAGCTTAAAGCTTTTGTGGTAAAGGGAAAAAGGAGTCATTGAATTCATGAATGGTTTATTAATGCTTGGTCTTCTTTAGTATGTTGGAAAAAAGAAAGGGGCGCCCATTTCTGGAACACCCCTACCTAAACCCCACAACCAACAACCTTAATTAACCTTAATCGTGTTCTTCAATACTTTCTTTTCATCCTTGGGTACGATCAGTTCAAGAATGCCATTGTTGTATTTGGCATTGATCTTCTCAGCGTCTACGTTTTCCGGTAACGTGAACGAGCGGCTGAATGAGCCATATTGCGTTTCGATTGAGTGATAGTTCGTGTCTTTCTTCTCACTGCTGAATTTACGCTCTCCGCTGATGGTCAGGAGGTTCTTATTCAACTCGATGTTGAAATCCTCCTTGCTGAGTCCGGGAGCGGCAACATGCAGTTCGAATGCCTTTTCATTTTCAATGATATCCACTTTCGGTACGAAAACACTGCCGCCAGAGCGGGTTAATGAATCGTTGAATAAGCCGTCGATGAGGCTGCTGAACGAGGTCGGTACGAAGTCGTTCGAATTGTATCTGATTAAGCTCATAGTTGTAATTTTTTTTGGTTGAACAATCAATTTTTCTTGTTGGATTGTCCTACAGGAAAATTTGTGCCGATGGGAATTCTGGCCAAGAAAGAAGACAAAATGACTGGAATCAATCACTTCACAAGATAATATGAGACATAATGGCGCGAAAATATTCACCACAGAGGGCACCGATGACACAGTGAAGCCACCGAGAATGTAGCTCTGTGCCTTCTTCGTGCACTCCGTGACCACTGTGGTGAATGCATTAAGCCAGCACTTCTCTCTTCTTTAAGTTGGTAAGGAACTCTGGATCCATCAGTGTTTTCGCACAAGCTTCAGCATGGGGCAGCTCATAACGGAAGAAGAATTTCATGGTGTGCACCTTGCCCTCATAAAATTCACGGCTTTGCAAAGAATAATTTGCTGACTGAAGCTGTGTATACGCGATCGTAGCCTGCTTGAGCCACTGCCACGCGATGACCGTGTAACTGATCATCTCCATGAATACCGCAGCGTCCGATAAGAATTGGTCCAGGTTACCCTCGGTAGCAAATTTGGTAAGGTGCGCGAGCACGGTTTGTATGCGCTGTAGTTCTTCTTTGAGTGCATTCGCATATGGCTTCAAGGGTTCATAGGTGTAGGCCTTGTCAATCGTTTCTTGAGTGGCTAATATAAATTCATGAAGAGCCTTGCCTTTTTCCATCATAACTTTCCTTCCGAGCAGGTCAAGGGACTGAATGCCGGTGGTGCCTTCATAGAGGGACATTATTTTCAGATCGCGATAGTGTTGCTGCACAGGAAAATCAGTTGTATAACCATAGCCACCCAGTGTTTGAATGGCCAGTGCTGCTGATCGACTTCCTTGTTCAGATGAATAGGTTTTAACGATTGGCGTTAATAATTCCAGCAACAGCCAGGACTTGTGTTTCGTTTCGCCTTTTGTCGCGTGAGCCAGGTCCGTCAAGCGATTACATTCCATGGTGAGTGACAATGCTCCTTCCACAATAGCTTTTTGGGTCAATAGCATCCGTTGCACATCAGCGTGATTGATGATCAGAGTCGGTGGTTTCAATGGATCTTTTTCATTGGGCAATCGCCCTTGTGGTCTCTCATTTGCATACTGAAGGGAGGCCTGGTACGCAGCCATCGCCACCGAGGCGGCTGTTTGTCCAACGCCAATCCTGGCGTCATTCATCATTTGGAACATATAGGACAACCCTTTGTGAGGCTCACCGACCAGCCAGCCTTTGCAATCATCGTGATCGCCAAACGTAAGGTGTGTGGTCGCATAGCCACGCTGTCCCATCTTTTGAAAATCTCCTGCACAGAAAACATCGTTATATTTCAACGTCCCATCTTTTTCAGGCCGGAATTTGGGGATGATGAATAAGGAGATTCCTTTTACACCGGGAGGCGCACCTTCGATGCGGGCCAGCGTGAGGTGAACAAAATTATCGCACGCCTCGTGCTGGCCTCCCGAAATAAAAATTTTCTGCCCTTTTATTTTATAGATGCCTTCGCCCTGTGAACTGGCGCTCGTGACAATGTCAGAGAGAGAACTTCCTGCCTGAGGTTCAGTGAGGGCCATCGTCGCCTGCCATCGGCCTTCAAAAATGTGAGGTACAAATGTTTTGATCTGTTCTTCGTTTCCAAAACTCGTGATCAGCGCAGCCGCTCCTGCCGATAGACTGAAGTAGCCCTGGCATCCATTGTTTGCTGCCTGAAAAATATGCTGCCCTGCATTGTAGATCATCATCGGGAGTTGAAGTCCACCATGTTCAAAGTTTGCAGCCCCACCGATCCAACCTTGCTCGGCGGCCTGTCGGATAATTGTTTTTAGTTGCGGATGTGTGGTCACTCCACCTTTTCCATCATAGCGCGCAGGAGTTTCATCCATCTCTTTGAAATAGGGAGCCATATCACGGTCGGCAAGAAGCTTGGCAGATTCAACAATCATCCAGACCTGTTCCCAGTTCAGATGAGAGAATTTTTCAAGAGAGAATAAATCGTTCACCTGGTGAACCTCCTGAAGAAGGAACTTGAGGTGTTCCATGCTGGTGTAGCGTGGGGCCGTGTTTGATGCCATGTTGAAAATCTGGTTTCTGGTTACTGGTTTCTTGTTCCTGGTTCCTGGTTTCTGGTAGAGCACTTATCTGGCTGCTCCGCCATCGATGGTGAGGCAAATTCCATTCACAAAGGATGCTTCATCGGATGCAAGGTAGAGATATCCATTCGCGATGTCATCGGGTTCGCCCCACCGACCAGCCGGGATATATGCCAGCGATTGCTTTCTCACCTCTTCGGGAATGGCATCTGTCATCGCAGTTTTGATAAACCCGGGAGCGATGCAGTTGGCAGTGATGCCAAAACGGCCTAACTCCAGTGCCCATACTTTCACCAAACCGATAATGGCGGACTTCGTGGCCACATAATTGGTCTGACCGTAATTGCCACGAATCGCGACGTTGGAAGAAGCTGAGACGATGCGCCCATAATTTTGCTCCTTCATAATCGGCGCAACAGCTTGCGTACAATTGAATACACCCGTCAGGTTGATGGAAATGACATCGTCCCATTCCTCGCTTGTCATTTTCAATAGTGTCCGGTCTTTTGTGATGCCGGCATTATTAATAAGTATGTCGATCCGGCCAAATTGCTTCAACGCGGCTGCCGTCGCTTTGATCACTTGCTCTTTGTCTGCTACAGAAACTTTTGCGAACACTGCAGTATGTCCCTTCGAGGTTAATTCGTCAGCCGCATCTTTTCCTTTCGGGGAAAGGTCCCAGATAATAACCTTGGCACCTTCTTTGGCAAATAACTTAGCGGTAGCGAGTCCGATGCCGCTGGCACCCCCCGTGATGATGGCAACTTTGTTTTTTAGTCTCATGGTATGAATTTTATGGAATCAAGTTAGAAAATTGCAGTGATCAATTCGGCAACGCAGGCTGGCTTCTTTTCTCCTTCCAGTTCCATCTCGCATTCCAGGAAAATCTTGACGCCTCCGCCTGGCATGTCTTCTACATTCGCCAGGCGTCCACGCATCCGGATCCGGCTTCCGTTTTTCACCGCAGAAGGAAACCGCGCTTTGTTAAGTCCGTAATTGATGGAGGTTGTCGCCCCCTCAATGACAATTAATTCAAAGAAAAATCTGGACGCCAACGATAGCGTAAGGTATCCGTGAGCGATGGTTTTGCCTTCCGGCATTTGTGATTTGGCCCTTTCAACATCCACGTGGATCCATTGATGATCGCCGGTGGCATTGGCAAAGTCGTTGATCATTTCCTGGGTGAGGGTAAGCCAACTGCTCAC
>JAYVRH010000109.1:0-2420 GCA_043776495.1 Cyclobacteriaceae bacterium | reverse complement strand
TGAGCTTCACATCTTGTACTGAGCAGGAAGTTAAACCAAAAGATGGTGGCGCCGGAGGTACTGTAACCGATCCTAAATAATGATATTAAAACTCAGATAGCATGAAAACAAGAATCATCATCATTCTAATCATCTCCGGTATCGCTGTTTCTTTTGGAGCAACTAAAATAGGTAAGTCGGCAAAGTCGGGAGAAAAAAAAGAATTCCAATCTTCCGCAACCCGCGCTGCTGAACCTATTGGAGGATTTGTTTCCGAGGATCATTAGGATCGATTCTTCTCAAATAACATCACTCATCTTACTCTATAACTGAGATGAGTGATGTTATATAGTAGGGTAACTGAATACCTGCCGTTTCATTGCGGCGAAGTATATTTATTAACACTGTTTACCATTCTCTCCGCCGTGGCCTCCGCTGCCTTAAAGTAAACCGCTTGCTCTTCGGGCAAATCCTTTGCCGCCAGAAGAGATAGCCCATTCAATGTGGCCCACGAAGAGGTAAGGTCGCTGGAAACCTTTTTTAAAACCATCACTTTTTCATCATGGGAGTGTTTCAATTCATCCCGATTTCTCTCAAGTTCACGGGTCCTTTCTTTCACCCGCCATTCCAGTATCTCATTGATGCGCTGTTTTCTTCTATTGCTTTTAAATAGAACAAAGACCAAAACCATCGTTAACAAGGCCACAGCACCAGTTAACAAGTTTAAAATTTTCTGAGTTCTAATACCTTCTCGTTGAAGCGCCAATATATATGCTTGTGAGTCAATTCTTTTCAGATTCTCTCGCTCGTCAAATTTGGCCTGCACTTTCATTAAACCCAATTGAACTTTGGGATTAAAGATTTTATCTTTCAGTTGAGAGTATTTCATCTGGAAAAGATTCGCATTCTTAAAATCATGAGCCCTCATGTAAAGTTCGGCTTTCAATCCATGAATTTCCATAAATTCTTCTTGATACTGATCCTTTTTAGGGAGTAATTCGGCACGCTTGAGATAATTTTTAGCGGCTTCGACATTATTCAGTTTAATCGATAGTTTGGTAAGCTCAATAAGGCTTATCAGCTGATATCTTTGATTGTGATCCCTATCAGAATCATGAAGGGAGCTTTTGAAATGAGATTCCGCTTCTTCATACCTATTTTCTAGTAGTGAAGTCGCTCCCAAACCAGATTCAACCAGAATGGATACAGAGTTACTGCATAAGGGGGCGCAGAATTCATATGTCTGTTTAAAATATTTGCGCGCGCTTTCACAATCGTGAAGTTTATTATAACAGAGACCAATATTACACAAGTGCATCTCCATCTCATAAAAATAATTTGCCTCTAGCTTGGCCTTCAATGACTGTAGATAATATTCTAAAGCCTGCTCAAAATTATGGAGATTAAAATATACTACCCCTATATTATTCAAAGTGATGCTAATTTCTTTCTTATCGCCCTCTTTCTCACGGATTAAAAGCGATTGAAAATGGTACTCCAATGCTTTATCATATTCGGCCCGATGCGTGTGCGCGATCGCCAATCCATTTAAGATTAATTTTGTTTCTCTCAAAAACTTATTCCGTTGAGAAATCGGCAGAACTCTGGAAAACACATCAATGGCCTCATCTGGCTTATAATCCCTACGTAATAACTGACCTAGTATCCTACCAGATTTTACTATTTCTAAACTGTCTCCATTCCTTAGCGCAACTTCATTGGATTGCTTGGCATAAAGCAGTGCCTGAGGATTGTCAACATCAAAGAGTTCGTAGGCAAGTCCCCAAAGAACATCGAATGAATTCTGGCCGGGATGTAACAATAGCAATTGCTTCAACGAATCAACCTTTTGATTTTGTGCAACTAACGTTCGGTCAGAAAGCAAAAAAACAACAATAAGAACAACTAACGGAAGTCCTTTCATAAGCAAAGAATTTTACTTTACCCTAGCAAGATTGAGAGACCATTCATAAATTTAATCCATCATAATTGAAAACAAAAAAATGTCAAACCTATTTAACTCAAAGTCACCAGCAGAAATTGAAATGTCACACCAGGTGATAGAAGCCTGCGAACATATCATGCTAGAAATGGGCGCCGAGCTCCACGACAACGTCATTCAAAAGCTAACGATCCTCAGACTTTATCTGGACCGCCTCGACCGCGCTAAAGCTGACCCAATCGAAATTGAACTCATACTCGTCAGCATGAATGCAGACTTTCTCGAAATCGTCAATTCCGTTCGAAAAGTTTCCAGAAGGCTGCTGCCGGAAAAAATGGAGGGCGATTCTTTTCAGAAAGGCATCCATTTACTTTGCCAAAATCTTGAACGACCCGGAGGTGGCACCATCCACTTTGATATGCAGGGCACCGAACAAAAGCTGCCCGACCATCACGAAATACATCTCTACAGAATCACACAGGAACTCATTCATAATGCT
>JAYVRH010000108.1:0-2421 GCA_043776495.1 Cyclobacteriaceae bacterium | reverse complement strand
TGCTGTATTCTAAGGTGACCACTTTGTATTCAATCCCTCTCTCTTTGGCTTGCGTCTCATTCAATCCCACACCCGCCACTTCGGGAGCGAGAAACATGATGGTGCTGATATTCTCATACACCAACTTTCGCTCAGGCTTGCCGAAGATGCGCTCCACAGCATAGCGCCCCTCAAGTTCCCCCACATTCACCAGCGAAATATCGGCAGTCAGGTCGCCCACCGCATAGATGTTGGAAATGCTCGTCTGGGTATCATGATCCTCAATCCCCTTCTTTGAAACCTTTATCCCGACTCTATCATCCCACAGGTTTTCCAGGTTGGGCACCCTGCCTACAGACACCAATGCTTTTTCTACATTAAAAATCTGGTGCGTGCCGTCCGTATATTCCAGTTCATACTCGACACGGCCATTGACGATGGTCATCTTCACCAATCGTGAATTACGATGGATCAGCACACCGTTGTTTTCCATATTTCGCTCTATGATGCGAACGGCATCCTCATCTTCAAAGGGAAGAATCCGATCGCCTTTGTCGATCAGGTGAACTTTCGTTTTCCCAAAGCCACTGAAGATGGTGGCATATTCACAACCGATGACCCCCGCCCCAACAATCACCATACTCTCAGGAAAATCCTTCATCGCCTCAATGCCTTCACTGGTCATTACGATCTTTTCATCGATGGGAAGTTCCGGCAAGTAACGCGGTCGACTGCCGGTAGCCAGAATGATGTTGTCCGCCCAAACCCGCTCCTTGCGTGCTCCATTGGTGATTTCAATTTCATGTGGATCCAGGATATAGGCCTCCCCTTTCTTAAACTCCAGGAGGTGCTCCGAAGCGTTTATAAGATGGGTCATCTGCTCTTCCAAAAGATCTTTGCGCATTTTAATGGCCTTTGTCACCTCTCCTTGAATCTCCGAATAGCGTACCTCTGGCGCCTGCATGTTATGTCGCTTCAAGCTTGTGCTGAAGGCAGCAGCCTCGCGGGAAAGTTCCCACCACGTTTTAGATGACAATGCCCCATTGGTGACCCCGGCCCCTCCGATTAAGTTCTTCTCAACCAGTAAGGTCCGCTTTTTAAAATCGAGCGCACGCATGGCGGCAGCGAAGCCAGCAGGGCCCGCACCGATCACTACCAGGTCATACTTATCCATAGATTAAAGCATTTTTTACTAAATATAATTACGCAAGAGTCAATTCAATAATTTTTTTCTGTGACTGATAAATTAACTTTACCGTCATGTTAGAGAGATTGAAAGAATTTGACCAGCAATTATTTTTACTTCTGAATCAATTCCATTCCGCATGGCTTGACCCGGTCGTATTCCTGATCACCCGGACGGAATTCTGGATTCCATTGTATGCGTTCCTGATCTACCTGATCTTCCGGAACTATAAAAAAGAAGGATGGCTTGTTCTGCTGGGAGTTATCATCACCATCCTATTGGCGGATCAAATCACGTCCAGCGTGATGAAACCATTCTTCCACCGTTTGCGTCCGTCGAATGAACCCAGCCTCGTGGGGTTGATACACATCGTGCAGGAATACCGAGGTGGGACGTATGGCTTCGCCTCCAGTCATGCAGCCAATACAACCGGAGTCGCTTTCTTTATCTTTTTGTTATTCAAAAATAAGTACCGATGGATCTGGCTGATTTTTACCTGGGCCTTTGTGATGAGTTACACCAGGATCTATTTGGGGGTGCACTATCCGGGAGATATTATTGTTGGGATGATGGTGGGACTGGGGAGTGGTTATGCAGGATACAGGTTTTATAAGTGGCTTTCAATCAAGCGCGATAAAAAGATCTGACCATTACAACTCTCGGCTGACGGTTGACAAAAAAAGTTGATGAAAAAAAACGATTGACACATAGGTTCGGTCTTCACAATAATACTATAGAAATCTATGTGTTGCATTCTTTGTGCACGATGTGTTTAAAGAAACTTAAAAGAGGATAGACTTGAGGCAGGATTAGTTGAAAGACTTCCAACTTTTTTCAAGACGTAGCATCCAATACCTCTCTCACCGAAAATATTGTTAATTGGCTATTTGTCTACTGTCAATTACCTATTTACCGAATAACTTCCCGAAGACATGCCCAATGTTCCCGAAGGTGCTTTTGGGCATCTCACCCATCATGGCAGAAATATCCAGGCTATTATTACCACTCATTCCACGCATCATCTGCTGCAAATCGAAATCAATATCCTGGGGATCTTTTGACTTCTTGATGATTTGACTGATGACCGTAGGGACGATGCTGGAAGCAATGGATTGAGCTACCTCTGTGGTAATCCCAAACTTGGTGTTCAAACTGCTCGTGATCGAAGATATCATGGTGCTGATAACAGGGCTTGAACCCATTGAACGGCTTGAAGCGTTTTGGAAGAGGGAGACAATCTGTTGCATGTTCCCCTG
>JAYVRH010000107.1:0-2422 GCA_043776495.1 Cyclobacteriaceae bacterium | reverse complement strand
ATAGGTGGCTGACATGACGATGTCTTTCATCAACTTCTTCAAAGACCAATGATGCTGATTCATCAGTCTTATGGAAAGCCAATCCAGCAATTCGGGGTGAGAGGGCAGGCCACCCTGGGTACCAAAATCCTCCAGTGTTTCCACCAAGCCATTTCCAAAAAACTGTTCCCAAATGCGGTTGACAACCGTTCGCGCCGTTAAAGGGTTCTCTGGAGCCATCAACCACTTTGCAAGACCAAGCCTGTTGGGGGGTGCATCCTTCGGAAACAAGTTGAGAGATTTTGGGACTGTCGGAGAAACTTCCTTTCCCTTTACCAACCAATTTCCTCGTTCAAAGACGTTTGTCTTGCGCTGCTGTGCGGGGCCATTCTCTATGGCTACCGGCGTGTCGTCCACTTTCTTGTTGATGAGCGAGAGAAAATCATTGTCCAGGTTTGTATTGCCTTCAAAAAAATCTTCCCTGAAGGCAAACCATTCAATATTACTGACCGGGCTGGCAGGTTTTGATCTTAGGTTATGAAAAATAAAATATAGGTCATGCACACCCACAGTCGGCTTCAAGGGAATTGAAATGGCACGACGGGTCCAACGCTTAGTTGTATCCAACTTAATATTGGAAATAATTTCCCCATCCAATTGGTCTTTCCTGATTTCAAATGAACCCCCCGGATCTTTTGTAAGGTGATTGATGATAAGATATTTCTTGTTGGTAAGGTCAATATTTTTCAATCGTGCGCTTCCACCATTCCGTATTCCGAGCCATTTTACATCAATCAACTCACCATTCACAAACTGATCAAAGTCATGGGGATGATATTTTGGTTCCATGGTTTTTAAGAACCCCACCACCTCTTTCGCTTTTTGATCGTCCGATAATTTTTTCACCCATTCGCGAATGGAATCAACTTTTTGTTGATCTTCTACCGTATAGGTACGCAGGTTAGGGTGTTCTCCATGGGTATCTTCATCACGTGTATTGTTGAAGAAAGCCATGAACTTATAATATTCATCGTGACGAAATGGATCATAAGGATGGCTATGACATTGCACGCAACCAAATGTAGTACTCTGCCATACTTCCATCGTGGTATTCACCCGGTCGATCACAGCCGCAACACGAAATTCTTCATCCTCCGTTCCACCCTCATCATTGTTCATGGTATTGCGATGGAATGCCGTCGCGATGAGTTGATCGTCAGTTGGATCTGGGAGCAGGTCGCCGGCCAACTGTTCTATTGTGAATTGATCAAAGGGTTTATTTTCATTGAATGCCCGAATGACCCAATCGCGGTAACGCCAGATGTTGCGATATACGTCGCGTTCATAGCCTTTTGTGTCTGAATAGCGGGCCATGTCCAACCACCAGGAAGCCCACTTTTCTCCATATCGTGGAGAGGCGAGCAGTTCATCCACAAGCCTTTCATACGCGTCACCTCGTTCATCCTGTAGAAATTCCGCTGCCCTTTTCGAACTTGGAGGCAGCCCCGTCAGATCAAGGCAAACACGGCGAAGCAACGTTGCTTTATCCGCCGCCGCCGATGGATCAGTTTTTTGTAAGTTTAATTCATGCGAGACGAAATAATCAATTCCATTTTTCTCCCATGCTGGTCCTGAGAAGAAGCCTGAGAGCAGCGTGGAACTCTTTGGTATCACGACCGGCTTGGGTGCAACGTAAGCCCAATGATCGCCCCATTGGGCACCTTCCTTGATCCATTGACGTAGAAGATCGATCTCATGAGTCTTAAGCGGCTCCTTTTTAAACGGCATCCTTTCTTCCGGATCGCGTAAAGTCAGACGGCGAATCATCTCGCTGTGCTCAGGATCTCCCGGAATAATCGCTGGTCTTCCTGATTCGGCCGTATCGAGGGCGTCCTGGTGGAAAAGCAGGCTGAAATTTGAGTTCCGTTTGACACCACCATGGCAGACGATGCACTGCTTGTTGATGATCGGTTTGATTTGGAGGCTGAAATCGATCCTTTCCGGAGGATTTCCACAACCAATGGCAATCAGCAACAAAAGAACCCCTAAAAATGACTGGAATTGACCCATTCAGAGATGCATGAATGATCGAAAATAGAGCTAATTCAAGCCGAAATCAAAGATTAATAAGGATTTACCAGGGATTGGAACGCAAATCACAAAATTCCCGCTATTTTTGCACCCTCATTTTAAAACCAATTAATAAACATGAACAACTACGAGACGGTATTCATCTTAAATCCCGTTTTGTCTGAGGACCAGGCAAAGGATACTGTCGAAAAGTTCGTGAAGGTGTTGACCCAATTGAAGGCCAACGTAATTAATGTAGAGCAGTGGGGACTAAAGAAGATGGCATATCCCATCCAGAAGAAGTCCACAGGCTTTTACAACCTGATCGAATTTGCGGCAGCTCCGGAGACCATCGGAACACTCGAGACAGAAT
>JAYVRH010000106.1:0-7965 GCA_043776495.1 Cyclobacteriaceae bacterium | reverse complement strand
CGTTTACATTCACGAGGTCAGGATCCAGATCGAGGTCACGGATGCAGGCCAATGCCTGTGAAGCAAAGGCCTCGTTGAGTTCTATCAATCCAAGGTTTGAAATGGTTATGTCAGCGCGTTTCAAAGCCTTCTGAGTTGCAGGTATCGGCCCGACGCCCATGTAAGCAGGATCCACACCAGCGACTGCCATTGACACAATCCTTGCCAATGGTTTCAGATTGAATTTCTTGAGAAATCCCTCGCTTACGATTAATGAAGCGGCTGCACCATCATTGATACCCGAAGAATTCCCCGCCGTTACCGTGCCGCCTTCACGGAAGGCGGGTTTGAGTGCACCCAGCTTTTCAAGAGATGTTTCCCGAGGGTATTCGTCGCGACTGAATACAATACTTTCCTTCCCTTTATTGATTTCCACAGAGACCCGTTCTTCCCTGAACTTTCCGGCGGCTTCCGCTTTGAAATATTTTTGCTGTGAAGAGAATCCAAATTGATCTTGCTGTTCACGTGTAATTTTCCATTTCTCAGCCACATTTTCGGCTGTTTCACCCATGGTAAAAGGATGATGTAATTTCGAAAGGGCAGGGTTAATAAATCGCCAGCCTAAGGTTGTATCAAAAATCTCTGCTTTGCGAGAGAAAGGATCTTCAGATTTAGGCAAAACAAAAGGTGCACGGCTCATGCTCTCCACACCTCCAGCGATATAGACATCCCCATTTTCTGTCATGACGCCTTGTGCTCCATTCATAATGGCCTGCAGCCCGGATGCACAAAGACGATTGACGGTAACACCTGCGATCGATGTTGGAAGGCCGGCAAGCAGCAAGGCCATCCGGGCAACATTGCGGTTGTCCTCGCCCGATTGGTTGGCGGCACCAAACACCACGTCTTCAATTTGTGAAAGTTCAAGGGAGCCGTTCCTCTTCACCAGATCACGAATCACTCCTGCGGCCAAATCGTCAGGCCGGACAGATGAAAGGGCTCCACCATACTTGCCGATGGGGGTTCGAACAATATCAACGATATAGGCTGTTTTCATAGAATTCAATGAATAGCGAAGGTAAAAATTCCTACTTTTGGCCCTCGAAAACTGACTCAAGTTACTTCAACCTCGTTATGTGGCAAAGAAAGCAAACAATATTCCTGGCGGTGACGGTGCTGTGCATGGTGCTCATGATTTTTTTCCCGGTGTGGGTGGCGGTGGACAACAATGTTGAAAAAATGCTATTTGCGCTTCACTATACCATCAAGAGCGGTGATGCGCGGAATACAATCTATTATCCTTATGCTATTTGTGCGATTCTTGCTATCGCCGCATCAACTGTCGCGGTCATTGAGATCGGTAAGTTTGAGAACAGGTTGCTCCAATTGAAATTAGCAGCCCTCAATTCACTGCTTATGGCGGGTACCATTGGAACTTCCGTTTACTTTGCAACGAGACTCATTAAAGCAAACCAACTGGCGGGAGACTATGGTCTGGGCTTGTATCTGCCCGCGGTAGCTATGATTAGCAATATGATTGCAAACCGGTTTATTCGCAAGGACGAAAAACTCGTACGCGACTCGGAACGAATTCGATAATTCTTTAAACCATAAAATATATGGCACAAACTAAACTTGGTGAGAACGTTGTGAATACAACAGGGAACCTTCCATCGGTAGGAAGTACAGCGCCCGACTTTACCTTGACAGGCCTTGACCTCAAAGAGGTGAGTTCAAAGAACTTTTCAGGAAAAAACATAGTCCTGAGTATTTTTCCCAGCCTGGATACGGGCACGTGTGCGGCCGCTGTCCGCGAATTTAACAAAAGAGCCACAGCGCTCAGCAATACCGTTGTGCTTTGCATTTCCAAGGATTTACCCTTTGCCATGAAGCGTTTTTGTGGTGCAGAAGGGATCGATAAAGTAGTCATGCTTTCTGACTTTAGAGGAAAAGGATTTTCAAAATCCTATGGAGTAGAGATGGTGGATGGAGGTATGGTCGGCTTTTTAGCCAGGACCGTGATCGTCGTTGGTCCGGATGGAAAAGTGAAATACACAGAACTCGTTCCATCGGTTGGTCAGGAACCGAATTATGATGCGGCGTTGAAGGCCTTGTAGGCTTACAAAATTAAAAATCTTCACCATACGGTAATTCTTACATCCGAAATTTCTAAAAATATTGAATGTATCGTTGTTCTATCAGATCCTTTGAAATGATTTGAGCTGATTATCCTCAAGGCTTCAATACCACTTTCTCTTTCATTGATTTCTCCACCTTCTCGCGACTGAAGTATACTGGGAAATGTTGGTCATTCGCCCATAGCGGAAAGAGATTTCCATAAAACTCGCTGTCGGGATCGCCACTTTGCCCAGGCGTATTGGTGAACATCGTCTTATCCCAATCTTGAACATCGGCTACCATCCTAAACGAAGCGCCCGCAGTTTGATTGTTGTTGTTGGTGGTCACACCAGGCGTCGATCCGGAACCTCCACGTGCAACCGGACCAAGTTCCAATTTCTTGCGTGTGGCCTCATTCACCGCATTGCTTAGGGGATGCTTGATCAATACGTGATGATAGGAGGGTTGGCCATAAAGCCATTGCTTCATATCTGGTCCAAGTTTGATTTCCAAATCTTTAACCGACTCCTGTAGACATGTTAAAAGAAATTCATTGCGACCTACAATTGGATTTTTGCCAAAAAGAGGATCCCCATTTGTCACCCAACGAATCACTTTGCTAAGAGGAATTGTTTTGATAAATTTTTTACCTTCAGGAGGCACAACCTTCGCTACCATCGATGAGGAAATCTTTTTCTCCCAGGCCATATAAATGGCTGCCTCAACCGAATTCTTATCAAGGATAAAATTCCACTGGAGTAATAATCTACGGGCCTCTTCTGCTTTTAAATCAGTTGACTTAATATCTTTCAATAGCGGGACCAATGAACGTGCTGGCAGGGAGAGATAATCAACCTGCAGCTTCATCATATCCTCCCGTGAATGCTTTTTTCCTGAGCCCAGCACCTCATCTATGCGGTCTACCCTATAACGATCTGCCCAATTCCATCCTACTGCATCACGGTGTTCATAGCCTGTGGGAATCAAATTCTCGTTGGCGGTAGCCCAAAATCCTTTGGCGGGATTAAGTACAAATGGTAGCGATGTGATCGGCAAATATCCATCCCACTCATAGGTTCCATCACCAGGCACGGGAACGAGACCGTTCCAATTCTTTCGGATGGGGGCAATGCCTACTGCCTGCCATCCGATGTTGCCTTTCTTGTCTGCCCAGATCATATTTTCACCCGGGATATTGCTGTAGGAGCATCCTTCGCGGAACTCATCCCATGTCTTAGCCTGATCAATGCGTAGACTTGCCATGTAAGGCGCACCTCCCGGCTCGAGCCATCCACAACGAATGGCATACGCTACATTATTCTTTTTATCAATGAATGTGACAGGACCATGCCGGGTATAATTATGCTCCACCATTACATCGCTGACACCTTTGACTTTGATGGTGTCCAGGATTACCCGCATGTCTTCCCACGCCCCCTGATACCGATATTGATTTTGATTTTCAGGATTGAGCTCATAGACGTAAAGGTCTTCACCGTCAATGGCGAACACCGTTAGCCCCCACGCTCCCTCATCGTTGTGCCCAATGGAAATTCCTGGAATCGTCGGTTCTCCGCCTCCCACCACATTCCAGCCCGGAGCGTTCAGGTGCACCATGTATCGGAGAGAGGGCGCCGCAATGGCACGGTGCGGATCATTGGCCAGCAGAGGGAAACCGCTTTGCGAGAGCGCCCCATTGACAATCCAATTATTGCTTCCGATGGTTTGCCGTTCATGGGTCATGATTTCTTGATAATCTGCCTCATCTGCCTTTGCCAATGATCGATAAGCTTCTTTGTTTGTGTTGGCATCAGCAACAAGGTCCTCTGGTGCAAAGCGCAGCAATTTTCTGTAGGCATTATAAAGGTCGATGACGCTGTCTGTCAGAAGTTCCTTTTTGATTTTTAGATCAATGTTGATATTAGGATCGCCGGGCTCAAACACCTCTGTTTGTTTTACTTTCTCCACACCCACACTGGCCACAGCCCTTGCGAGGGTAACTTCCTTGGTGATATTTGCAAGCAACCCCTGGTGGCGGGAGATGACCATGTCGGGTGTCCACTTGCCTGGTTTGATTCCCAATAGTTTGAACTCTAGTGGAAGCAAGCTGGTATCTCTTTCGGTCTTGCTGATGTAAGCATTGATTCCTTCTGTAAATGCCACGATGATTTGTTCTCCATTGGGATGGTAATGATTGAATTCCTTTTTTAGATCCCCCCGGAACTTAAAAAGGCGTGACCCCATATCACGTTTGAGTTCACGAGGTCCTAAGATTTCAGCTACCGTTCCCGTTGCTTGTCTTCTCCAGATTTCAAATTGAAACAACCGGTCTTTTGCAGCGGCATATCCCTGGGCAAAGAATAGATCATGCTCATTCTTTGCATAAATATGATTAATACCATAGCGGTCGCGAATAATTTCTACCGGTTCTTTGAGGCCGGCAATTTTGAGATCGTTGGAGGGTTGGCAGGAAACAAGGAGAAGGAGCGCAAGGCTGACCGCACGGATTCTAACCATGATTGTTCAATTTATGATTGAAAATAGTGATGTGCTTACAAGTCAGGAAGGAAATGTGATGAACGGATGACTTACTTTTCCTTTTTCCCTAGGATGCTGCGATCTTACCTACAGCTTCAATAAACCGGTCCAAGTCCCTCGTCGTAGTGTATACGTGGGGTGTGACACGAACGGCGCTTACGTTTTCCCACACAATGGGTGTAACATGTATCTGGTAATCATTAAATAGTTTTGAAACAATGTCACCGGGAGCAAGTCCATCCACGCTGAACGTTCCAAGGGCACAAGAGTATTCTGGCTTTAACGAGATATGAAGTTTTACGCGCGGATTTTTTGTAACAGCGGTGCACCAATATGTTTTCAAATAATGGAGGCGTTCTTGCTTGCGTTTCCCCCCGATGGCATTGTGAAAATCAATTGCCTGACCAATTGCCTGCTCGGGCGCAAATGAACGCGTGCCGAGAGCTTCAAACTTACGGATGTCTCCGCTCTGAGGTTTGTCATTGGGAAAAAGTGGCCAGGTTCTTTCGATGAGATCTTTTTTAACGTACATCATCCCGGTACCAAAGGGAGCGCAGAGCCATTTGTGCAGACTCGTACCGAAATAATCGCAGTTGATATCAGAAATTTTATAATCGATATGTGCAAATGAATGCGCTGCATCTACAATGCTGATGATTCCACGCTTGCGTGCTTCTGCGCATAATTTCGCAGCTGGAAGGATCTGGCCTGTCCACGTCATCAAGTGGGTGATGTGCCAGATTTTTGTTTTGGGGGTGGTGGCATCAATGTATGCTTTCAAAACCACCTCATCGTTGTCGAAGGGCAATGTGAGGTTGATCCAATTGATCTTCACCCCCTCGCGCAACTCTCTTTGCTTCCAGGCATGGATCATGTTTGGATAATCTTGTTTCGTCATCACAATCTCATCGCCTCGTTTCATGTCAATGCCCCAGGTGAACGTACCCAAAGCTTCTGTTGTGTTGCGATTAATGGCAATTTCTTCTCCTGAAACTCCGGCTAAGTCCGCCAGCTTTCTTCGCAAAGGTTCCCTCCCTTTGTCAAGAATTTGCCACATGTAATAAGTCGGGGCCTCATTGCTCAAGTGGTAGTAGCGGTCCACCGCATCTTGAACTACTTTGGGTTGAGGACTGACGCCGCCGTTATTCAGGTTCAGAAGATTGGGGGAAACGGTATAAGCTTGTGCCATGCGAGCCCACAAGTCTTCATCGTTGAAAGCTTGTGCGGGAGTTAATTTATTCAGGGAAATCAAGGCATCCGAAATATCTGCTGCGATGGCCTGGCCTGACATAGATACCAATGAAGCTGCCGAGGCAAGGCCAATGGATTTGCGGAAAAATGATCTGCGCGTGGACATGGGTGTGGCTTTAAGCTAAGGAAGGTAAGAATTAGGGATGAAAAATCCGATGTTTCAATCCTCCATGTCTTTCAGTTCGATTTCCAGCGCCCGTGTACTGATGTAGATTTCATTTAAGGATAGAGCAAGGGAGATCAACAGAAAGATGAGGCTTAGGGCAAAGATGCTGTAAGCCCCGATTTCATATTCAAAGTAGATGAAAAGCATCGACAGCACACAAAGGAAAAAACTGAAAATGCCGCTCGCCTGCATTTGTTTGATCAATGTAAGTCGCCTGCGTAGATTGAAGATTTGCTCTTTGACCATTTCCTTATTCTTATTTGACTCCTTGTATTCAAAGTTCAATTTTCGAATGAGCGAGGCAAGAGCAAGAAAGCGATTCGTATAGGCCAACATTAATAATGTAATGGCAGGAAATAATAAAGCAGGAGTGTTGATAGAAATTTGCATACCAATAGACCAATAAGTGTCAAGTGACCTTTTCCAGTTTTCTCAATGACGGAGCTTTCCATGCAGTGAAGCCTACCACAAGCAGCGTCATCACACCTCCAAAGATAACGGAAGGCACCACCTTTAATACCCGTGCCGCTACTCCTGACTCAAAAGCTCCGATTTCATTGGATGATCCAATGAAAATATTATTCACGGCAGAAACACGGCCTTTCATATTCTCCGGGGTGAGGGTCTGCAGCAATGTACCACGCACGATCACACTCACGCAATCAAAGGCCCCGCTGATAGCCAATACACCCATGGAGAGCCAGAAATCCCTGGAAACAGCAAAGAAGATCATGCACAATCCGAAGCCGGCTACACTGTATAACAGGATTTTACCCATTCTTTTCTTAATGGGATTGTAGGTAAGGTAAAGAGCGGTAATTACAGCGCCTATTCCGGGGGCGGAGCGAAGAAAGCCAAGACCAATTTTTCCAACATCCAGAATTTGGTCTGCAAAAATGGGAAGCAAAGCAATGGCGCCTCCGAAAAGGACGGCAAACAGATCCAAGGTGATAGCACCGAGAATGATCTTATTTTGGAAAACAAACTGGAGGCCCGCTTTTATTTTGTCGGTCACGCCCTGCTCTTCTGTGGCTGGAGGAAGCGGTCGGCCGGCCACCGTAAGCAGAAACAACACGCCCATGAGCATGAGCGCAGCATCTACAGAGTACGCAGCAGTGATTCCGAAGAAACCGTAGATCAAGCCACCGATCGGCGGGCCGCAGATAGATGCCGCCTCCCACAATGTGCTGTTCCAGGAGATCGCATTTTGATATAATTCTCGCGGGATCAATTGTGGCATGAACGAAAACGTCGCCGGAGTAATGAACCCACGGGCGATTCCGCTGATGAAAATGATTATGTAGATGGGAAGAACACCATGGAGTAGCATAAAATCGCCTGTATTTGTTGTAAGGAAAAGAAGGGCTACAGAGCAGATCAACAACGTAGTCATTGTGACAACAATAATTTTCTTTCTCTGGATAATATCGGCCAGGTGCCCGGCGTAAAGTGATACGGCAATGGAAGGCAGCGCCTCGGCCAAACCGATCAGACCGAGTGAAAGTGGATCTTTGGTAATTTCATATACTTGCCAGCCAACGACAACAGCTTGAATTTGTATGGCAAGGGTTACGCAAAACCTGGCGCTGATAAACTGTCGATAGTCTCGGATATGAAGGGCTGCATAGGGGTTGTTCATGAATGATATCTCGTGCCGCGCTAAGCCAGAACTTTCTCAATTGCTTGCACTGCCTTTTTCCTTCTCTCCTCGCGCTCACCCGAGATTTCAACGGTTGGGATTTTTGAATTCAAGGCTTCCCGCTTATAAATATTCCAAAAATATTTCCGTTTATCGGGATGCTCGCGCTGAGTATCTTCTTCCCATGGGACGTCGATGTTAGTAAGTAGCAGTAAATCGTAATGGCGTGAGGTCATTGAATTTAATATCTCTGCCTCACAGGCACCAAACTTTT
>JAYVRH010000105.1:0-7968 GCA_043776495.1 Cyclobacteriaceae bacterium | reverse complement strand
TCGGTTAAAAATTCAGTAATAAGATCCTCCTTACCTTTGCTTACCTCGGTAAGTGATGGTAGGTGTTGCGCAAAATATCGCTGGTCATATGAACTCTCAACAATGGTAGAAATCAATGCCGTCGGGTATAGGTAATCAGGGTTAATTTCTTTTACAATGCTTGCCGCCTTTTTGCAAAGGCTCTTATAGCTCAAGAATAACCCTTGTTTATTGTCGTCATCTACCTTTTTGGTGAGGTAAACTTTTTGTGATTCCGCGATCACTATCCTATACAGGGCCGCCTCATCCACTTGAGGAATACGGGGTTCCTGCTCCAGTGGCGATGTGAGTAACCTGATGGTAATCCTCAATCGTTCTTCCGGTGATTTAATGTTTGCTGTCGCCAAGGTAAGACGGAACTCTAACCAGCGCCAATACCACGTGAGATGGTAAATGAGCAACTTATGCTTGTTTTCAAAATAACGATAGATAGAAGCTTCTGTACAGCCGATCTTTTCAGAAAGTTTTCCGAATGTGAAGACTTCAAATCCAAGAGTATCAATCAAATCAATACTGTGCTGAATGATTTCTTTACCAAGTCCGGAGGTGGAGGGATCTTTTGTGAAAACCCGTTCATCGATTTTTATCTGAACATTAGGTGTGTGTTCCATTTGTAAATGGTTTTGATAAACATTCTTATTTACTTCTTAAAATCCCCGTCCATACTAAGCGGTACGTTTGTGAATTTTAAGGAGTGATAAATGCTGACTGGGCTAAAGGACGTTTGCATTTTCTCGTATGGTCTCTTTAGTAATAATGTCTTCATCATAAAAATCAACCAGCCCCGTTTCTACATCATACATTCCCCCAATCAGGGCGATCTCCCCTTTTTCAATCATCTCCTTTAGAATAGGACTGTTTTTCAGTACTTGTTTTATGGTGACATGAACATTAAGGGTAGCCACTTTTTCCACAAACTCAGCATTGCCTGAATTCCGGCTTGAGGTTATTGATTTTTCCGCATCCACCGCAGGCTGCAATTTGCGCAGGAGTGCAGTAAGGTTGCCTAACTCAACATGATCGCAAGCACCTCTTACTGCGCCACATTTGGTATGCCCCAAAACCATCACTATTTTCGAGCCCGCTACTTTACAGGCAAACTCCATGCTGCCCAGAATATCTTCATTCTGGATGTTGCCCGCGATACGCACACTGAATACATCGCCCAGGCCCTGGTCAAAAATGAGTTCGGCCGAGGTGCGCGAATCAATGCAACTGAGGATCACGGCAAAGGGATGTTGCCCCTCTGATGTTTCGTTTACCTGCTGAAGCAGGTTACGGTTCATTTTCAAATTATCAACAAACCGTTGGTTCCCTGCCTTTAATAATTCTATAGCCTTTAAAGGAGTGATGGAGTCTCTAAGTTCTTTGCTGAGTGTTTTCATTTTTGCTTTTTGTTTATGATATATAAAAGTTTGATGGTTGATGGGATTGTGGAATATCAGTTTCCTTTAGTAATTGTTTGATATTTATTTATTAATACCGCTTAGATTAAGGCCTTTCACTTCGACTGCAATGCCTGTTGTTTTTGCGCGTTGCTGAAAATTTTGAATGATTTCAATCACATCATAGTGAACGCTTTTGGATTTTGTACAATCGATCACCACTTTAGCATTTTCAGGAACCTGTTGAAGCATCTGCCGGATGCTGCCTTTGTTTAGAAAAGAAGTCTCTTCCGAAAGCGTGATCAGGTATTCCCCATTTTTTCCCCACTGTTGTTTATCATAGGCAAATGGATTTCTGAAATTGTTGCGAAGGATGTAAAGAATAGCCACGGCCATACCAATGCCGATTCCTTTCAGCAGGTCGGTAAAAAGTATGCCCGCCACTGTTGCGATAAAGGGAACGAACTGCTCACCACCAAGCTTATACATTTGTTTGAATAAAGAAGGCTTTGCGAGTTTGTAACCAACTACAAACAAGATGGCCGCCAGCGTTGCCAACGGAATCATGTTGAGTACAAACGGAATTGCTATGACGCTAATCAAAAGAAATAATCCGTGATAGATCGTTGACATTTTAGTCTTACCTCCAAAGGTTATGTTGGCGCTGCTGCGTACAATTACCTGAGTAACTGGCAAACCACCAATCAATCCGGAAACGATGTTGCCCAGACCCTGCGCCTTCAACTCACGGTTGGTGGGCGTAACTCTTTTGTAAGGATCTAGTTTGTCTGTGGCCTCTACGCAAAGCAGGGTTTCCAGACTGGCAATAACAGCAATTACAAGAGCGATTAAGTATACATCAGGATTTTTCCATTGCGTGAAATCCGGGCTTGTAAACTGGCCGAAAAATTCTCCGATACCCGAAGCTATGGGAAGAGTAACAATTTGTTTAACTGTTAAGCTGAAAGGAATGATACCGGTTTGGTAAAGATTATACAAAATGATTCCAACAACGACAGCCACCAACGGTCCCTGAATCAATTGAAATATCCGGTGTCTTTTAGATAGTACCTGTTCCCAGAATATCAGGATGAACAGGGAAACAATGGTAATCAAAATTGCTCCTGGTGTAATAAAATCAAACGCTTTTAACATTTCTGTAAAGGTGTTTTCCTGATCAGCCTGACTGAACGATAAATCACCCTCGAAATCGGAATCATACCCCACAGCATGTGGAATTTGTTTGAGTATAATGATCAAGCCAATACCCGTGAGCATTCCCTTGATTACAGATGAAGGAAAGTAATAAGCTATCGTTCCCGCTTTTGCAAAACCCGCAATCAACTGGATAATTCCCGCGAGCACAACAGCCAATAAAAATGTCTGCCATGAGCCAAGTGTACCAAGTGCAGCTAAAACAATAACCGCGAGGCCAGCAGCAGGGCCGCTTACGCCAAGTTGTGAGCCACTCGCCATGCCTACAACAATACCACCCACTATCCCGGCTATAATTCCTGCAAAGAGTGGCGCACCAGATGCGAGTGCAATGCCAAGACACAACGGCACAGCCACAAAGAAAACAACAATGCTGGACGGCAGGTCATGCCTGATGTCCTTAAATAAGCTTTTCATTTTTTTGATGCCTTTAAGAGAAAACTTTTGAGAATTAGACAAAGAAGTCACCTACCATTCAGGAATGGTTCTCAGGAGGCAAGAGGGGAGTAGCTAAAGAAATTGTTGCGAGATTATTCTTCGATCGATCTTGGCTCAGACATCCTGGAGGAATGAATAAATCAAAAGCGAACTGACCGATTATTTCGTCATCATCCACTGAAGAGTCGGTTTCCGAATTGGATTGCTCTTGCTCTGTAGATAGCGACATAGAAAAAAGTAAGCCGTTGCTATCTTTATCCAAGACCATCACTACACTACAATTAGTAGCTAATAGCCTGTTTTCATTGCCAACAAAAGATGGGATAGACAAGGACAAGACGTAGGTCAAAGTCAAAAGAATGATAATCCGGCTTTTCATTTTCACATTAGCCCTTACAATCGAAGTAACTATATTATTATGCAATAGTAATACTATTAATTTATAATAGCAAAGCTTTTTGGCCCTTTTATGCAAAGTGGCGAAAACAGAGAAATTGACTACTAAATTCTGGAGCATCCGGTAAATTTTATTGACTGAAACTGTTATACGACCAATCAATCCAAAGACATTATGGTTTCTGAAATATTGTTGAGCCAGTTGAAGAACGTGTTATCCTGTTCTGGCTACCCACCCAAACCTTGTTTTTGGAATAACCCTCTAACAGATGATTTCATAAGATAATTTTTTTAGAGAGGATTAAACCTCAGCGTTTATCAACTTGATATGCAGGCACCTGATACGATCTCGATAGAATCTGTTAAGATTGTTTTGTAATTTGTACTGCTTGCCCTGTTGATTCCATGTCCACTCCTAGATCACGGTGATTAGGAGCTGACTTCAAAACATATCTGTTTCTTTTTGAATCTCGGTGTATATTTGTGCATTGTATGAAGGTACTAAGAGCATTTTTTTACGTAATGGCAATCCTCACGTTATGTGAAGTGATGGAGTTGCGATTGCTCTATCACCAGAATTCAGCCGCCTATTTTTCTTCAGATTGGGAGGAATCGCCCCTTGAAGAAGATGAATCTAAGGAACCGGAAGATAGTGATGATCTTTCCTATCCCGTACCTGCTTATTCCATCTACGTTAAAATTTCGGCTCTTGCCTCAACGCCTTCCCTTTACTTTGATTTAGCTGAACCTCTACGCGAGATCATCCCGCCCCCTCCACAGGGTTAGTTTTCTTCCCCTATTTTCCAAATCATTTTCCAAAAATCTTAATCAATTCCGTTATGGAGGAGAAAATATTATTTCGTCCGTTAGATAATCTCGCGCATGATGTTCCAGCGTCCCTCGTGGTATTCCTTGTGGCTTTACCACTCTGTCTTGGAATAGCGCTCGCTTCTGGCGCACCATTGTTTTCAGGGCTGGTGGCCGGTGTGGTAGGCGCTATCGTCGTCGGCTTCCTGAGTAAATCGGCTTTAAGCGTCAGCGGCCCCGCAGCTGGGTTAACAACCATTGTGATCTCATCTATCAGTGAGTTGGGATCGTTTTCACTGTTTCTTTCTTGCGTTGTGATCGCAGGACTTATTCAGATTTCGCTTGGATATTTGAAAGCGGGAACGGTGGGTCATTTCTTTCCGATTGCAGTGATCAAGGGAATGCTGGCCGCCATTGGCCTTATCCTTATCCTGAAACAAGTTCCGCACGCTTTTGGTTATGATATGGACTTTGAAGGGGATGAAAGTTTTTTCCAATCAGATGGTGAAAATACTTTCACGGAGATAATCTCCGCAGTACAACATCTGAGCGCCGGTGCCATCATTGTTTGCGGGATTTCTTTGGCAATTCTTTTTTTCTGGTCGCTACCTGCCTCAAGGAAAATAAAGGGAATTAGTTATTTCCCTGCCGTGCTGGTCGTGGTGTTGTTGGGAATTTTACTCAATTACTTTTTTCAGGAATTTGCGCCTGCATTGGAAATCAGGGAGAGCCACCTGGTAAGCTTGCCGGATTTTGATGGGTCAAAAGATATCGGGCGATTATTATCACTGCCGGATTTCAGTAGACTCCTTGATTCAAAGATATATATTATCGCGATCACATTGGCCATGGTGGCCAGTCTGGAAACTTTGCTGAGTATTGAAGCAATCGATAAACTGGATCCGCTAAAACGAGTCACACCGCTGAATCATGAACTCAAAGCACAAGGTGTTGGAAACGTGATCTCTGGATTGCTCGGGGGACTTCCTGTCACGTCTGTGATTGTGAGGAGTTCAGCCAATGTGCATGCTGGAGGCCGCACAAAAACATCCACCATACTGCATGGGATATTCCTCGCCTTTGCTGTACTCGCAATACCCGGAGTCTTAACAAAAATACCATTGGCTTCACTGGCGGCAATTCTCCTGATGGTGGGCTACAAGCTTACTACACCGGCATTGTATCGTGAAATGTTTAGGAAAGGTAAAGTCCAGTTTCTGCCATTCATTGTTACCATCGTTGCGATTCTTCTCACAAACCTATTGATAGGAATTTTTATCGGAATCCTTGTGTCAGTCTTTTTTGTTCTTAAGACGAATTTCCAGTCCGCTATTATTTTGGTGAATGATGACAATCAATATTTACTAAAATTTACCAAAGATGTTTCATTTGTTCATAAATCGACTTTGCGCGTGGCGCTGGAGAAAGTGCCCAATGGATCGAGCCTCATGATTGATGGCTCCCGCAGTCAGTTTTTGGATGCCGATATCATTGAAACCATTGAGGATTTCACAAAGAGTGCTGCGACTAGAAGCATCAGTGTCGAGATAAAGAAAACCAATGACGCGATGAATCCTTTATTTAGGAAGGACAACGGGCCATTAAAAAGAAACGGAACAATAAAAGCCACTTTAATATGAAATCATACGAAAAACTTCTGCTTGAAAATAAAGCCTGGGCCACTGAACAAATCGGGCGTGACCCAGAATATTTCTCAAGATTGGAAAATCTTCAGACGCCGGAATTTCTTTGGATTGGTTGTTCGGATAGTCGCGTACCCGCTAATGAGATCACGAATACCGCACCGGGTGAAATTTTTGTCCACCGCAACATTGCCAATCTTGTCGTCAATACGGATCTGAACATGCTGAGTGTTTTACAATACGCTGTCCAGATTCTCAAGGTAAAGCACATTATCGTGTGTGGACATTATGGTTGCGGCGGCATCAAAGCAGCCATGACGAATGCCGATTTGGGGCTGATCAATAAATGGCTTCGAAACATAAAAGACACTTATCGGTTGCACCGGGAGGAATTGGAGGCTATTGAAAATACAGATCAACGAACCGATCGGCTAACTGAACTAAGTTTGAAAGAGCAAGTGATGAACCTCGCGAAAACGTCTATTGTGCAACGTGCCTGGAAGGAAGAAAGCAGGCCGGTCCTTCATGGGTGGGTCTATCGGTTGTCGGATGGGATATTGCATGATGTTGTGAAAATGACCCCGGGATCGTTAGACTTAGATCCGATTTATCAATACAACTTTGACCCAGCGTAGGCAGCCAAATCTGGCTCTTTTTTAAGGCTCCTAAAAGAAAATCTGGTACTGCAGCACGATTTGCCCTTTGCGTTCAGAGCGGAGGAGCTCTGTACCCTGTAGTTGATACACAGGCCGACTCTGATAATCGAGTGTGAATTTACTCGTGTGGCCTTTAACAAACCAGTTCATACCAATATCCCACACATTCATTTCTGAATCGAGACGATCCCACTTGGCGCTCATCAATGATGCATAGGGCATCAGCGTGCCATTTCCTTCACCCAAGATATTCTTTGGCATTAGATATCCAAGTTGGGTATAAAGGGCCTGACCGGTACCAAACATCGGAAAAGCATTGCCATGGCTTCCGGTTGGATAGCCCGATTGCAATCCGTTGGCTGGATTCATGATGCCATTGTAGCGCAGATATCCGGGTCCGAAATTGTAATCAAAATACCCGATATAGGCGGACAAGGCAGTGCCTTTATCCTTGCTGAGCGGCACATCATAAAAAGCAGCTATGGACCAAAGCTTCATATCGTGAAATTCCTTCGTCGCTCCGCCGTCGGGCGTTGACTCCATGGCATTGGCCTGTGTGATGAAACCACCTTCCAGGTTGAAGACTTTCTTTTTTCCAAGGTAGGTACCTGTCATGTAAGGAGTCGTGTGCTGCTCCTTGTCAAAGAAATTCCACATAAAAAAGCCCTGATATTGGTGGGTGTGGCCATCCACTGCATACGTAGAATTTACGCCGAGTGTAGGTGGTGGTTGACCATTGGTCGTGATGGGAAAAGGGTCGCTCACCACGAGCCGATAATCGAACTTGCCCAGCTGGCCTCTGGCATAAACACTCAGCTTGCGTGAAAATTCGTCTGTTTGGTCTACGGTGGCTTGGGCGAATACAGGAACATCCATCGTCATGATGGTGCCGATGCTGGGTTGGCTAAAGCGGGAGAGGCCGTTGGTAATGGTGAGTCCTCCTCCCAAAACGAGTCTTTCATTGTCTTTCTTGAATTTATATTCGCCCAGCGCATCATGAAAAAATGCCTGGAGTTTGCGATTGCCGGCATTTTGGGACATTGAATTGAAATTGTTCTGACCGAATTGAAAGTAGAAGAATACATGGTCTGTGAGTTGCCCAAAGAGTTGGAACCGTGTTCTTCGCAAGCCTATGTCGAAGGTTTGATCGGCCGACTCGTTGTTGATCAGTGTTCCGGAGTTGCTATTATTGTATCTAAGCCAAACCTGATTAAGGAACGTGGCTTTCAGATAATGGCTTCCGTCCTCATTTAGCTTCAGCCGAAGCTCTTCAATTTCCTTTGGGGGCTCTTTAGGTGCCTCTTGTGCGATAACCTTGCCAAATGCGATCAATACAATAGCCACTACAAATATTCTTTGTTTCATAAAATGAAAATAATAAAATTGAAG
>JAYVRH010000104.1:0-7971 GCA_043776495.1 Cyclobacteriaceae bacterium | reverse complement strand
TTTATCTGGATGATTTGAAGATTTGGGATTATAGACGATGGTCACTTAGCAGCCGTGAGATAATTGAAAAGGAAATGATCCCTCTTGGAGAGCAATTGGTTGGTATTGATGTGGAAATCAATGCCTTGCAGCAGAAACTGAAAAAGGATTCTGTTTCAGTCCATCAAGAGGTGGCCCAACTTCGCACTAAAATTCTGTTTCCATCACTAAAGAAAGTCGACTCGCACCCGTTGCCGTTAGGGGTATTTGAGATGAAGTTGGCGGAGCTTGATTATGGATCACAAATAATTTTAGACCGGCCGTTGAAAGACTCTATCAACATTGCTGTTCAAATCCACGGACTGAATAAGGAGCTGTCGATGGCAAGGAAGATCGACAGTATTTCGGTGCAGCTGTTAGGGCGTAACCTCGATGAGGAAATGGGGAATTATGATCATTTTGTGACGACCGCTTACAGCACGCCTGTTGTTTTGAAAAACCTGATCAAGGGTACTAAAGATTTTGCGTCCAGGGAAATGAAGCGGAAAGAGAATGAGTTGGTGAAAAAAAATGATTTCCTTAGATGGATACTAAACAGAGCAGACTCCATTCCACTCTTTAAAGAAGTTTCACCCAGGAGTCGATTTAAACCACTGATTATTGACGAGGGAAACTTTACGGCAGGCTTGCAATTTGCAGACTCGGTTGCTTCAGGATATTTTTATATTATTAATCCTTCCAGAAAGCCCGACGGTGCCGCGAATTTTCAGGTTGACAAGCAAGCCTTTAGAAAAAGAAATTTGCCATTTATAAAAGCGCTGAATGTGCAGGATGAGAAAGGTCTTGTGTATTTTCTTGTCTTCTATTCTGAAACAAAAATAAATGACAAATATGCTGCCACGATTACTAAAATTTACAAACAAGAAGGACTTTCGTGGAGCATTAATTTTTCGTTTAGTCAAATTCCTTCAAGCGTAGTTTTTTCTTCAGACACCTTCGAACTTACTGTCGTCACAAAAAGTTCTTTAGGCGAACTATTCCCGGTGATATTTGATAAGGCTGGAAGGGTGGTCAAATAGAAAACCTACGAGTGGGATTCTAACGAGCCCTTAGTGGTTATGCTGAATGATTAGAACCCAAAGTATCTTGTGATCGAAAATGAGAGGTAGCCACCGCTTTGGAGGCTTAAATCTTCTCCAGGCAGGGACTTAGGAATGTTGTAGGTATAGCTCACGAGGAAGGTCCAATCCCTTTTGGTGATGGTGATTGGAGCTGAAAAGCTATAGTTCATCACGCCAAATTCTGTATGGCTTGTAGCGTAGGTTAATGGAAGCTTTGGGCTATGTGTCCGGTTGTAAAGGATTCGAAGCAATACGTTGGCATAAATTTCCTCTTTAGTGATTTCTTCCGATCCAAATAAGACATTGAAGGTCGGATAAAATGAAACCCGGTCAAGCCCTTTCCACTTTCTTTTGACAAGGTTGATACCCAGGCTTGGCATGATCCTGTGAGCGATCTTTTCACCGAAATAGAAATAGTAATCGAGTCGAAAGACTTTGTGTTTGAACTCAAAATAATTGGTGAGTCCTATGTTGTTGGTATAAGGGACCGATACCGTGCTGTCCTTAGGCTGGTGATAGAAATAGTGGCTGTATTCTCCGAGGATTGAATACCATTTTTTAAAGGTATGGAGGTAGCCCATGGAAGCGACACTCAAATACAGATGTGGATCGTATTCCTGACTCCAGTAATTAGTTAAGTCCGCGTAAAGGCCAGTTTTGTGATAGTAAGAAACGCCGGGCGCCAGTCCGAACTGGCTGATGTTAAAGGTTCGGTTGTCGGCAATGATGTTGCTGTTGTACCCAAGTCGAACCGCCATTTGTGAAGTTTCCTTGGCTGACTCCATTGACAACAAACTGTCAATCAGATCAAAGATCTCCAGTGAATCCTGATGAGTAAAAAATTTGTCAAGTTCTTTAAGGCTTAAGCCATCGTTTTTTAAAGGCACTGAATCGGAACGTACCTCTTGTGATGTGCAGAGGTATGCGGGCAGCGATAATATTAAGATTGCGAGAGTTCTTTTCAAACGCCGTCAAATCATTTTCTATTTTGCCTCAGACGTTGATTTTTATCCCTGAAATTTTCCTTCCGTTGTTGGTGGGCCCTCCGTTGCTGAAGTTGGTTGAGGACTAATTGTCGAAAATCCTGCTCGGCTTTACGTAAACTTAACAATTGTTGGGCGCTGATCACGGTCATAATCCTTCCAGAATAGTCCTTTTCAAGGTCCAATTCCTTTTGCTTCTGTTGCAGTCCGAAATTAAGAAGTTCCTGCTGTTTTTTAGGATCAGGTTTGTCAGGATCAATTGTTTGTTGTGCCTGTCGAAATTCCTGTCGTATCTCTCCTCGTTTCTGTGCGAACTCCCTGTAAATGGGCCAGAACTTTTCAGCCTGTTCAGGGGTGAGTTCCAGCCGATTGCTAATCATACCGATTCGGGCTGCTTCCACTTTCTCACGAACTTTAGGATCAATGTTTTGAGGGGTTGGTACATTATCCTCCTGGGCTACCAAGGTCCCGCAGGCCATGGCAACCAAAATGACAGACAAAATATTTTTGCGCACATTCATAGCAAATCAGAATTGGTCAATGGTAAATTCATTTATTAGTACTTCAGCATCCTGGTCGTTCACGTTAATTTCGTCCATGGTGCTTTCCTGAATCGCGCTCGCCTCATCCTGGTCTAACGAGACGTTTTCCAGAAGATCATCCGTGCTTACATCCGCATCTTCCAGGTAGGCAACCAGGTACCCGGTGTCAACAGATGCCAGGAGATCTTTTGTAGATTGATCTCCTGGCATATTCAGATAGAAGAAAGAGGCTGCTGCGATTGCCACCACGGGAAGCGCATATTTAAGGCTGTAGCCTAAATAAACCAGCCAACTGGTTTCAGTTTTCTGATCCACTTCAGTTTGGGCAAGGCGCGCCTGTATGATTCCGGGGAGGCGGTCAAAATAGCCTTCTGGCGCCTCAAAGACGCTCTTTTTTGGTATATCAACTAACTTTTTCATTTCCAGATACTTTGACTGTTAAAATTCAAGAAGGTTTATTCATTCTTTAAGAATTCCTCAATTTTCTTTACAGCATGGTGATAGCTTGCCTTCAGCGCTCCCGCCGATGTCCCTGTGACATCCGCCATCTTCTCATAGGTCATCTCTTCGTAATATTTCAAGTTAAAGACAAGACGCTGCTTGTCGGGTAAGATCAGGAGTGCTTTCTGTAGTTTCTTTTGAATTTCATCTCCGTCCATGGTAGGAGTGGAGTCAATTTTTGCGGCAAGCGTAGGCCCGATGTCTTCGAGGGGTAGGAAAAATCTCCTTCTTTTTTTACTGAGGAAGGTTAATGACTCATTCGTCGCGATACGATAAATCCAGGTATAGAGTTGGGCATCCTCGCGGAAGGTGTGGATGGATTTATAGACTTTTATGAAAACTTCCTGCGTGATGTCGTCTGCATCGTCATGGTCAATGACCATTTTTCGTATAAGCCCATAAACCCGTTGCTGGTACGACCGCACCAACATGTTGAATCCGTAATTGCGCGTATCCGGATTGCGGATTTTGGCTAAGAGCTCGATGTCGTCCAAGTGACTAACTATTGATTAGACAATAATACCGACGATTGGTTTAACGTAACTTCAAAAGGTCTATTAATATTTATTGAATCCCTGAGGCCCAAGGTGCGCTGCTCATCCGAAAGCTTCCAGTGCATCCACGAGATGCTCAAATTGTTCTTTCGAATGAGCAGGGAAGTTGGCAAACCTAAGATGTTGCTTTTTGAATTCACCATAGCCTTCTCCTGGGTAGAGACCTTTGGACTGCAGGTAGGTTGCCAACTCAATTGTTCGCGTGCCGCAATCCGCTACAATCACTGTTTTCGATTGATGCTTCTTGTCTCCAACAAATGGCTTTATCACTTTATGTGCTTCGAGAACTTGATACAATATGGCTGATTTATACTCTGTTTCCTTTCGGATCGCTTTGCTTCCTTTCTGGAGAAGATCCTGTATCACTTTTCCCAGGAGATAGATGCCCAACACGTTTGGGGTCTCTAGAGTTTGATTTTTTTTGGCATGAGAATCCAGGGAGGGGAGTGAATGAAAGCTTCCAATCGAAAGCCCCTTCGAAAGAAGTTGGTCTGCCTTTGCAATGCATCTTTGATTGATCATCCAGACACCCAATCCGGCAGGCAGCCCAAATCCTTTTTGAACAGAGAAGAAGACTGAATCAACTTTTGAATAGTCGAAATCCGGATACGGGAGGGAGCTGACAGCATCTACGGCAATGATCGACTCGGAATTTTTTTGCCTGAGTGAATTGATAAACGGAATCGACAATGAGACCCCGGTACTTGTTTCATTGTGCGTGACTGCGATAAGTTCGCTGCCTGGTGGAATGGTGACGGCTTCAAAACCCTGTCCAGCAGGAACCTCTGCTTTTTCTGAAGTTTTATGGAGTTGCTGTGCGATTTCGAAAAAGCGCTTTGAGAATGCACCGTTGACCAGATGAAAGGATTTCTCCTCTACCAAATTCTGAATGATTCTCTCCCATATTTCGCTGGCGGAGCCAGTAAAGACAATCGTGAAGTCAGAAGGTAGATTCAATAATTCCCGAAGTCCCTGGGTCGCTTCAACAAAGATCGACTCAAACTGTTTGCTTCGATGCGATAGGGATGGGATGCCGTCACGAAAGGCTTTTATCGCATGATCTTTTACAGTAAAATAAAGTTGTGAAGGCCCGGGAGTGAAGTTCGTCATGTTGTTTTTGATGAGCGCGAAGTACAAAAAAAATTGAAGGAAGTCAAGGCTTGCGGACGTGGAAGATTATTGTACGTTTGAACCAAGAAATCCACTCGGATTTGGGACACGTTTGCTGAACCTAACATGTAAAAACAAAACCGAGCGAAGTCTTCAAGCAAAATCAGGCCTCATCCCGTCCCGATAGCTATCGGGATCGGGACCTCGCCCAAAAAGCAGGTTAACGGAAGAAGGTTGCGGTTGAAGGCAGCTCAAAACTTGTCGTAATTGGGGTTCAGAAACTCCTCCTGATCCGGTGGATTTTTTTATGAAGAGATTTGATTGCTATTATGGGCATCACAAATCTGGCCCATTAGTTACAATATTGAAGTGTTGTAGCGATCTCCCCACTTATCGGAGTACTGAAAGCAACATTAGTTATAGGGTAATGTGTCAAAAAAGTGATGGTTATGGGCATCAGATTAACCGGTAAGCCTCAAAAAAAAAGATTCTCTTCCTAGAAAGAGAATCTTTTGCTTCTTAAGTTAATTAGGATCAGCCTATCTCGATTTTGTTGCTCATTTATCAATGTTTATTTAAAATTAAGCGCAATTAATGCCATTTGCAATAGGAACGTCTATTTTTATCTAATTGTTTCAATTTTGCCTATTTTCTGCCTCTAATTTCAATAAGAGATTGGGTACCAAAGTTTCACTAAACCCCGCCACTATCGAATATACAATATAACCAATAATCGGCCTAGACAGTTCGTTGGCTATTCCAAAAACAATGTTTGCTCTTATTGCAAAATATACAATAACTGCGCCGAAAATGGAAACAAAAACTCGTTCTACTCCATATATTACATAAAGATACCATTTAACATCCTTTTCAAAAATGGTCTTTCTCACCCGTCTGCTGACTGACAAAAATCCCCCAATACTGCCAGCAGTAATAACAAAAATCAGATTTCGGATCTCCGGGGAATCTTGGAGACTATCTGAATGGTAAATGAAAACCGATAGAACAATTTCAATAAAAGTTAGAAGTAGAATTGTGATTAAATACCTTAATCGATTATTAAACTGCTCTGAATAAGATGTGTTGATCTCATTGATTAACAGTTCGAATTGGGTGTTTGCCTCTTTGGTTTTCCCTGATAAGGCATGAGAAATTATATGTGCGATTCGACTCTTGATGGAAGTGTCATCAATTGCCTTATAAAGAAGTCCTTTTAACTTAGAAAAATTGATCCGTACTTCATCAAATTTTTCTGAAAGTCTACCATCATCCTCGATAAATGTATCTAAGTAAACTTTTATTGAATCAGCGACTGATTTTGATTAGATCTCATAAATCGCATATTCATCGCTTTTAGAAAAAATCTTTGTAATACTATTCCCATTAGCATCCTTGGCTCCAACCACAATTGCGTTTATGCGTTTCTTTTGCTCTTCCTTGTATTCTTCGGCTGTCATGTCTCTTGTTTCTAAAAATTAACGTAAATATATGTATATCGTAAGAGTTTCAATGACGTCTGTTAAGGTAATTTTCTCTTACCAAATTGTTTTGAATATTTTATGTTAGTAACCGCTGGCGATCGAAATATTCAACCTAAAGGATTCTAGTTCATGATTTATGCCAATTGCTTTTTCCATGCTAATGAAGCCCATCCAATTCCATTTGCCGGAGTTGGTTTCGACAAAGTTTTGGAAAAAAAAAGATTAATAGAGCACCCTGAACTTAATGGTGTGCTCTATTGCCCTCAGATCCCTAATTACCTCCTTGTTGTATTCTTTGTTGATGTCGGTGATGACATAGCCAATATGTTCATTGGTTTTCAAATACTGGCCTGCAATATTAATTCCGTTATCGGCCAGCACCTTATTGATCTTTGCCAGAATTCCGGGAACGTTATCATGAATGTGAATTAAACGATGGGCATTTTCTAATGTGGGTAGTGTCAGGTTCGGAAAGTTGACACTGTTGCTGGTACTTCCCGTATTGATGTAATCCATCATCTTGCCGGGGACAAAATTCCCAATGTTCTCCTGAGCCTCTGCTGTGCTCCCTCCAATGTGTGGCGATAATATTGTATTGGGAAGCCCGCGTAAATCAGAAATAAATTCTTCGCTGTTGCTGATGGGCTCATACGGATAAACATCCACAGCACAGCCCCCAACCTTTCCATTCAAAATATTCTCCCGTAGGGCTTTAATATCCACCACATGACCACGGCTGAGGTTAAGGAAGATGACACCCTTCTTCATCGATTCAAATTGCGCCTGACCAATCAAGTTGGTGTTGCTCGCACGGCCGTCAACGTGAAGCGTGATCACATCCGAAAGTCCCAGGAGCTCGTTAAGATTTTTGCATTTGGAGGCGTTGCCCAGGGCAAGCTTTTCTTCCCGGTCATAATAGAATACTTGCATCCCCAGATTTTCTGCCAACACCGAAAGCTGAGCGCCGATATTTCCATAGCCGATGATGCCTAATTTTTTACCACGGACCTCGAAGCTCCCTTTGGCCGACTTGTCCCACACACCTTTGTGCATCTTTGCTGACTTGTCAGGAATATTTCGCATCAGCATGATCATCTCTGCAATCGCCAGTTCCACGACTGAGCGTGTATTGCTGAAGGGTGCATTGAATACGGCAATCCCTTTTTTCGTCGCTTCCTTTAGATCAATTTGATTCGTTCCGATGCAGAACGCTCCAATGGCCATCAGGCGATTGGCATTCTCTAAAACTTTTGCCGTCACCTGTGTTTTGGAACGGATGCCAAGAACTGAGATATTTTTAATTTTTTCGCACAGTTCTTCTTCTTCCAATCCGGCCGGGTAGGTTTCGACATTAAACCCTTCCAATTTCATCATCTCGATCGCTACTGGATGAACATTTTCCAGGAGTAACACATTGATCCTGTTCTTAGGGTAGGAGATGGCCGTGTTGAGTTTGTTTAGATAGAGAAACTCATCAAGGCTCGGCGCGATGTGGTCTGCCTTGCTGGAAACATTGTCCCGTTCTACGTTCTCTGTAAAGGCATAGAACTTGTTCGCCAGGCCGGAATGCTTAATCTCGTAATCGGTATAGCCATCTCCTATGACATATACATCTCCTGGCAGATTAAGCCTCCTCAGTTGTTCCGATTTGCCTTGGTTCATTGACAGCGGATTTTCTTTGTCAAAGCCTGTGATCCTGC
>JAYVRH010000103.1:0-2429 GCA_043776495.1 Cyclobacteriaceae bacterium | reverse complement strand
GATACATTCCAGGTCTGCCTGGCGCTGAATAGCAGGGGTACTCCAACCATTCAACAACTGAATCATCGCGACAGACTCCCAATTGGGCGGCAGCCAGCACTTCCAGCATATTACCCCAACTGTGGAAAGCAAATTTCATTTTATTCCGAGCCGCAAGATCAAATACTTTTAGTCCCATGTCGAAGCCTCCCTGACAGCAAACATCCATCTGCAAAAAGTCGGTGGCCTGCAATCGAGCCAGGTCTTCGAAGCCTTCATATTCCTGTTCATGCTCACCAGTTGCAACAGTTACATATCCTTTGGACCGTAGCTTTGCATACGATGCATGCTCTTCGGGTGGAAGTGGTTCTTCTAACCAGTAGGGATTAAATTGACTCATTGAAGAAGCCAGGGTCTCGATCGTTTGCTCTGAATAGGTTTTGTCTCCCATCCTCCACCAGGTATGGGCGTCCACCATCAATCCCATCTCAGGTCCGGTAGCTTTACGCATTAATTCTAATGTCCGAAGGTCTTCCGTTGGTCCAAGGGCCGGCCTCATCTTGTATGCCAGGAAGCCCATCTGTTGAATGGCATTTGCTTCTTCTGCGTATTTCTCCGGTGACATGTACATGCCTGCACTTCCATATAATTTAATGGTCGATCGCACCCTGCCACCCATCAGTTCGGAGATGCTGCTGCCTTCGTACTTACCCACAAGATCGAGGATGGCTACTTCCACCGCGTAGTAAGTTTTAACAATTTCCGGACTGCTCTCAAATTTGAAAGTCTTCCAATCCAATGGATTCTTGCCGATGAGGTACGATTTAATAACGCCATCTATTTCGTCCACAGCCCGCGAAAACGCAGGGCCTGGACCATAACCATAGAGGCCGGTATCAGTGGATACTTTTATCAACATCGCGTCCCGTTTCAGAATCGTTCTGACACCTCCCCAAAAAGGAAGTTTGATTTCCTCAGGCATGGGATAGGACATCAGAAATCCCTGGACGTTAGTGATCTTCATAGTTTGATAGTTTGTTATGTCAAATTAATCTAGAGGCAAGTTAAGATTACTAAGGCTCATGCAGAATCAGAAGTAGGCAGTAGGCAATCAGCAATAGGCAACTCTTGCCTATTGCATTTTGCTTACTGCCTACTTTAAGATAGTAAGTCGACATTGAGTCACCTTAACACAACTTTAATATTTCTATTCACCACCGCGGCAACACCCTCTTCCAGGTTGGATCAATATGCTTTCTCATCTCGGCTGCATCATCTCGCTTGCGATAGGGAAAATTTTGATATCGCTCCTTTCCACGCTTCAACTGATCATAGTCCAACTCCACGCCCAGACCTGGTTTATCGGTGATGGTTATACAACCATCTTTGATTGGGATCTTGCCACCCAAGACCACTTCATCTTTTTCGGATTGCCATGGGTAATGTGTATCGCAGGCATAGGTGAGGTGCGGTGTAGCGGCCGCGACGTGCGCCATCGCCATCAAAGAGATTCCCAGGTGACTGTTTGAATGCATCGACAATCCAATATTAAATGTCTCTGCCATTTTAGCCAAGTGCTGTACTTGTCGCATACCTCCCCAGTAATGATGATCACATAAGATGATCTGAACCGCATCCATGGATACAGAGATTGGAATGTCTTTGAACGACGTGACTGCCACATTGCTGGCAAGAGGCACTTTCACACCTGCCTCGAGAAGTCGCCTTCTAACAGCCGCCATCCCATCAAGCCCCGCGGTGGGGTCTTCAAGATAACCTCCACCGGAAAGTTCGCGAGACAACGCCTTTCCTACTTCAACCGATTTTTCCACTGTCCACGCTGAGTTGGGATCAATGCGCAATGGTACTGAAGGGCCAAATTCCTTAAACATTAATTTAACAGTTTCAACCTCCACCTCCGGATCCAATACTCCTCCCTTAAACTTCACGGATTGAAAGCCATACTTTGTGATCATCTGTTTAACTTGTGCTAGCAATGTCTCGGGCGAAAGTGCTTCGCCATACTCATCCTCCCGGAGGTCTTTACCCTCACCTCCGCCACCGGCATGCTTGTAGAATGGATAGGCAGAAAATGGAACTTTTTCACGTACCCTTCCACCGATCAAGTCGCAAACAGGAACACCAAGACTTTTACCAATCAGGTCCAAACAAGCTACTTCAATAGCAGCATACGTGCGATTGATTTCATCGAGTGGATTTTCGCCAGGAACAAGATAGGTTTGAGATCCATCTTGTCCTTGTCCTCTGGATTTCATTTCAGGATTGAGCAGACCGGTTAACCGGAATGGGTCCGCTCCTACGATTTTATTCTTCAACGCTAATAACGCATTTGCCTGCGCTTCGCCTCCATAGGTCTCATTGATTCCTACCACTCCCTGATCACTCTCAAGTTCTATGATAGTCCTCAAAGCGTAGGGCGCATGCAGACC
>JAYVRH010000102.1:0-2432 GCA_043776495.1 Cyclobacteriaceae bacterium | reverse complement strand
CGAAGTTGTGCCGCTTTCATGAAGTCTAATTCTTTGGCTGCTGTTTCCATCGCTTTTTTGGTCTGGTCGGAAATCTTTGTGAGTTCGTCCTTGCTGAGATAAGCCATGACTGGATCTGCTGCCATGGATTTCTCCTCACTCTCAACATAATATTTTCTGCCCGCCTTTTTCGAATCCGCCACTTTTGTCTGGCTGAGAATAGAACCCATTGATCGGACGATCGTTTGAGGAGTAATGCCATTGGCGATGTTATAGTCCTGCTGTATTTTCCTCCTGCGATTGGTTTCATCAATGGCCTCCCGCATGGATTCTGTTGTCTTATCAGCGTACATAATTACTCGACCATTTACATTGCGGGCCGCACGTCCTATTGTTTGTACCAGGGACCTTTGATTGCGGAGAAAACCTTCTTTGTCAGCATCCAGGATGGCGACCAGAGACACTTCGGGTAAGTCCAGACCTTCACGAAGCAGGTTGACGCCTACGAGCACATCGAAAATGCCGAGGCGAAGTTCCCGTAAAATCTCCACACGATCCAGCGTGGTAACTTCAGAATGGATGTAGCGGCACTTGACCGAAGCACGTTGCAAAAACTTTGTCAATTCTTCGGCCATGCGCTTGGTGAGTGTAGTCACCAACACACGTTCTTTCTTTTTCACGCGTTCATCAATTTCTTCCAGCAGGTCATCAATCTGGTTCTTGCTGGGTCGCACGTCAATGATTGGGTCCAGCAAGCCCGTGGGTCGAATGATTTGTTCCACCACGACTCCTTCGGATTTGCGCAATTCGTACTCACTGGGTGTGGCGCTTACATAGACCACCTGGTTCACCATCGTCTCAAATTCATTGAATGTCAATGGCCTGTTGTCTAATGCGGAAGGCAATCGGAAGCCATAGTCTACGAGGTTTGCTTTTCTGGAGCGATCGCCTCCCCACATGGCCCTGACCTGAGGAATGGTGACGTGACTTTCGTCTACGACCAGGAGATAATCATCCGGAAAATAATCCATGAGGCAGAAGGGGCGATCGCCAGCTTTTCTCCGATCGAAGTAGCGAGAATAATTTTCAATGCCGCTGCAATAGCCAAGTTCACGCATCATTTCGAGGTCAAATTCGGTTCGTTCTTTAAGCCGTTTTGCTTCGAGGTGGCGTCTTTCCACTTCAAACATTTGCACCTGCAGCACCATGTCATCCTGAATTTCACGAATGGCTTGATTCAACCCCTCTTTGCCCGTTACAAAAAGATTGGCAGGAAATATGATGACGACCTTTTCATCCGATATTTTTTTGCCTGTCTTTGGATCAATGTGCTGAAGGGATTCAATTTCGTCACCGAAAAAATATATTCTTACAGCATAGTCTGCATACGCCAAAAAAACGTCAACCGTATCACCCTTCACACGGAACGTACTTCTCTTAAAATCAACCTCCGTACGACTATACAAGATGTCTACGAGCGAAAATAGAAGTCGGTTTCGGGGAATCGTCTCACCCACTTTGAGCTGGATCCTGTTCTTGCCAAATTCTTCTGGGTTTCCGATACCATAAATGCAGGAAACGGACGCGATGACAATCACATCGCGACGTCCTGTGAGCAGCGAGGCAGTTGCACTTAGCCGAAGCTTTTCAATTTCTTCGTTGATCGATAAATCTTTTTCAATGTAAAGATTAGAAGAAGGGATATAAGCTTCTGGCTGATAGTAATCGTAGTAAGAGATGAAATATTCTACGGCATTGTCAGGGAAGAACTGTTTGAACTCGCCATAAAGTTGCGCGGCCAGCGTTTTGTTGTGACTGAGGACAAGAGTAGGCTTATTTACCTGGGCCATTACGTTTGCGATCGTAAATGTCTTGCCCGAACCCGTCACCCCAAGAAGGGTTTGGTGTGCTTCTCCTTCTTCAAGGCCCAACACCAATTTCTTGATTGCCTCGGGTTGATCCCCGCTAGGCTCGTATTCGCTGCTGAGTGTAAAGTCCATCAGCCGAAATATAGGAAAGTTTCAAGTCTTGGGTTTTGGTTAATTGATGATGTTTTGAATTCTAGGGCGAGAATCCTGAATGTCCAACGCCGAACGCTAAATATCGAAGTGATGATTCTATATTGGAAATTCAGCGTTGAACATTCAAGATTAATTCATAATCCCTTACTTCAAAAAATTAAAATTTTGAAGCGATAAATCATTATCCCAATAAATTAATTATTCCATATCGCCCACGCTTTCTCAGCCTGAATGTGGAGCATCTCCAAGCCATTCTTGATCGTGGCACCGCGCATCTCTGCTTTCTGGAGAAACTTAGTACGAGCAGGATTGTAGATCAGATCATACACAAAATGGTTAGCTCCAAGCAATTCATAATCAATGGGCGGCATCGCATTATTGTTGGGACTCATTCCAAGAGGTGTCGTATTGATCACCAAATTTGAGGTTGAG
>JAYVRH010000101.1:0-2433 GCA_043776495.1 Cyclobacteriaceae bacterium | reverse complement strand
ACAATCTCCATTGGTAACGAACCGTGGAAGTTGACCAATTTTACCAAATACTCTTTGTCTTCCACCTGTCTCATATTTATTTCCAGCTTCTGGATGGTACGAAGATAAAAGTCAAACAAAGGCTTTAAGTCGGTATGTGAATCCGCGCTGAAGAGTTTTTCCACATCATCCGTCGTGATGAAGCTGTTGTAGGTATATCGAGGATCGGTGGCAAGTTTTTTCAAGATTGGAAAGAAAAGACTGTCTCCCAACACGAAGCGTAATGTATGCATGAAGAAAGCTCCTTTGCTGTAAATATCCCCATGATAGGCATCATCTGAATCTACCACTTCACCCTGAACGACAGGCTTTGCATTTTCAATGTCACGTCCCGTCTTACGCATATGCTGCAGGTATGCCTCCTCACCTTCCATTTCACGAATACAAAGTGCATCACCAAAACTGCAGATGCCTTCTTGAATCCACATATGGGCCCAATCCTTGTTGGTCACTTTGTTTGCCCACCACTCATGTCCAAACTCATGATTGAGCAACCAGTCAAAATCTTCCCCTCCCACTTTCGTATATTCGAACTTGTTGCCATAGGCAATCATAGATTGATGTTCCATCCCGAGGTGTGGTGTTTCCGCAAGACCAATCTTTTCCTTTGCCCATGGATACTCGCCAAAATATTTTTCTAAAATATGGCACGTCCTTTCAAGCATCTCAAGCTCATGAGGAGCTTTCGCAGCGTGTTCTTCGAGCACATAAAATTCCATCGGCACTTTGTTCCCCAACACAGTGATGTACGGCCTTGTGATCTTCACATAATTACCAATGTTGAACACGATACAATAATTGCTGATGGTATAATTTGTGCTCCAATGCCAGGTGGACTTCGTTTGGGTTTCTGTCACCTTTTTCAGTAACCCAGGTCCCGCAACTGAAAGGCCCTTTGGAACGGTGATGATCAGGTCAGCACCTTCATTGGGCTCATCACTCGGATGATCTTTACATGGAAAATAGATTTTGGCTCCCTCCGACTGGCAGGTGATGGCCACCCATGGATTGCCGCGCTCATCCCTACTCCATTGAAAGCCTCCCGTCCATGGAGGGTTTGCAGCAACGCCGGGTTTACCACCGTAGGCTACTTTTATTTTTATGGCTCCTGCTGAATATGGTTTAGTTCCACTAATGGATAGCAAATCATTACTGGAATGCGAGAATTTCTCTTTTTTACCGTTTACCTCTACCTGTCGGACGGTGAGGCCGTGCCAAAGGTCCAAGAGCAATAGGTTGGTTGAAGATGATAAAAGAAGGTCGATCTCGGCATAGCCGTCAATGGACTGGCTTAGCGGGTCCACCTCGAGGGCAAGCGTGTAATGTCGAATGTCCATGATGGCTTGCTCTGGTTTTAAGGCACCCCCCGAACGAAGATCTTGAGCCTGGGCACCAAGGGCTGCACAGAGGCAAAGGGCTGGTAATATGAATTTCATGATTCCTTTTGGAAATAGTATGCAAGTTTTGAACTCAACAATCGATGGTATATGAAGGCGACTGACCATCTATTTAAAGTGGATCATTTCATATCCTTTAGGTGAGCATTCCTTCTCTGAACTATAAACTCCAGTGAATACTGTATTTCTTTTTCTGCCTGCTCAATTTGGAATTGTTCTTTCCCTAAAAATAATGTTGCCTTCGCCGCTTCCTGATTTTGGGCAATGGATTGGAGTTCTTCCTTTACCTGGCTGGTAACTTTCTCCAATGATTCAACGCTGAGGTCGGTCAAAAGTTTTTTAAACCTCAAAAGGTATTGATTGTAGACAAAATCATCCGCCGCAATGGCCCTGTCCAATGGATCCTCACCGGAGAAAATCAACTTGTTCCTTAACGCTGCGTTTTCGTTTCGTGCTAGTGCTCCTTCGTGGGGCGTACGTCTTAGGATATCATCATAATCCCATGGAATGACATCGAACAGGCCCGATTCAGGTCGTATGTATAGATAGAGTTCGTCCTCATAGTCGCCATTCATGATCAGGTAATTGAAGGCGAGCCAGTCAAAATAATGATCAATGTTCATTTTGGTTTTCAACTGCTGATACAACTCCTCGCCTTTATATTTCTCAATGTCTTCATACAACTTGAAGTATTGGCTTCTATATTTCTTACCTTCTGACTTTGAGGGTGTATCGATATACTCCCCATTAATCTTGTGGCCCACTCCTCGCCTGATCATGTAAGGGCTCTTGGCTTTAACTTCTGAATAATGGTGCGGCTTCTCCACCAGCAAATAAATTCCCTGTGGCTGGTCATTGATCCAAAGAGTACAATAGACATTAAAAAGGGGAAAGATGTCAAACCTGGCCATGTTGAGAAATGCCCAACGGTTGTGCCAAAGGTTTTTGTCCATCACCAAATTCAGCAAATCAAATTTCTTGATCTTATTCTTTTCTC
>JAYVRH010000100.1:0-2439 GCA_043776495.1 Cyclobacteriaceae bacterium | reverse complement strand
AATAGCCACAGATTACACAGATATTCACAGATGATTTTATCAGTGGTAATCTGTGCAATCTGTGGCAAAGTAAAGATTCCAAATTCAGCCTGACTCAAATTAGAAATCTAGTTTTAGCCCCCAGGTCTTAGAATCTGCGGGAAACAAATTTGCCTTCTTCATTTTACGTAAGCTGTATGATTTTCAATGCCTACAAAATATAAAAATTGACTTCACTTACACCTTACCGTCTGGATTCTATTATTTGCGGATAATTACTTTTTGAAGATCGGTCCTCTCTATTGTAGTGACCTTGAGTATATACAAGCCTGATGGAATAGAAGATACATTCACCCGATACCGACCGGCATCCATTGACTCTATCTCCAGACGTGATTCTCTGCCCACGGCGTCCATGATTGAAACGGCCGTAATTGCGCTTACGCTTTCTATCTGGAGGTAATCTGAAGTGGGGTTGGGATAAATTTTAATACTTGGCTGTTTGGCCCCTATGTTATCTTCCACCGCGTTGATTAGAAATGAATCTGATCTTTTATTACAATTCGCATTAAAAATTAAGACTGAATACTCCCCGGGCAAGAACTGAAAATTATAGGAGCGGGAAGTAGCATCGTCTATCAACTGGCCATCTTTTAGCCATTGATATTTCTCTGCAATCACCGAGCTGATCAGATTGCCATTGTTTAATTGAACCGTATTGTCAGGAAGGTCATTTGCCTGCAACGTGAGTGTCTTAGAAATGGAATTGGAACTGGCGGCACCTGTAATGGTAAGCTTGGCTGTAAAGGGACCGGCCGTTGTATAATAATGGACCGGATTTAAAAGCGTTGATGCATTTTGTTTCGCAGAGGACGGATCACCAAAAGACCACAAACGGGAAACGATCGGTCCCGAGCTCTTGTCCGTAAAATAAGTGGATGATTTAATACAAGGGTAACTGGTTGAGAAATCCGGAAAGACGATATCGGAACAATTAAGCTTGAGCCAGTTAACAGAGTTGGTAAGCGTACTTCCGGAGCCTGCATTCACGATGGACGTTCCCGCAACATTCACATTCTGAACGTCGATGAAATCTAAACAGATCTTGTAGTAGTCATTAAAAGCCAGCGTCGCCGTGGCACTTCCGGAAGATTTAACAACAACCCGGCTGGTCGTTGAGGTAGAAAAAACCATTTTTTCTGTAAAAGTTTGAGTTGAGCCTTGTTGCAAAATCAGTTGTGAGCCCCCGGATAATGTAAGATTTGGTACCAGCAGGCTTCCATTCAATCGAACAATTCCATTTCCCTGGACGCTCCTGATCTGCCCCGAACCAGTGATTGAAACATCCCCGTTTTGCAGACTCACAAATCCTTGAAAATTACCTGAAGCAACATTAATTGTGTTGGCGACCGTGGGGGAAATAATTATCGAGGACAGGTTATCCGAATTGACGGTGATGCCTGTAAAATCAATTGAAAGACTTTGAAGGGCCTGAAGGGAAGACGAAACAAAAGAAATTGTTTTTACCGCTGTCCCTGAACCTGACAATTGGTTAAGGCGAAGGGCAGCCCCATTGAATGATATAGTCCCTTGTGTAATCGAGAGTTTATCAATTGAAGCAGTGCCGGTGATCGCCCACGATGTGTTGCCACTAAATACAAAAGCCCATTTACTGAGGGCGTTCGAACTAAGGTCTACGGCATTCGTTGATGTGGCAGTACTGATGAAGCTGATGGTTCCCGGTGTGGATGCAGTAATTTTGGTGGAAAGCAAAGTCATCCCCTCTCCGATCGTCAGGGTATTTGAATTCAGTGATACGTTGGTGGCAAACTGGTTACCAAACCAGCGGAGGGAGTAGCAGCTTTGATTCGCATTTAGCGTAACGGTTGCATTCGAAACCGAAAATGACTTTTCATCAAAGACCACCCTGTTGCCGGAAGAAGGGACAGCATTTGCGGCAGGACCTCCGCTGGTAAGCGACCAATGAGTCCCATCATTCCACGCGCCGCTGTCTTTGATCCAATAATAAGTTACAAGTGGATCGATCACAGAAGTATAAGTAAGTACCAGAGAAAATGCCTGTGTCCCGCCCTGGAGTGTTGCTTTGTTGGTGACCCTGAGTTTGTATTTGCGAGGCAGTGCTGAAGCGAATTCAATCTTCTCCACATTGTCACGCACATTGTCTCCCGTGGTTGCGGCAGCTGATGGTGCCGCTGGGTTTAGTATCCATGGCGATTGCTGGGTATTGCCATCATCCACGAGCCGCAAGTCGAGGTCATTGACCAGCATCAACTTGGTTGGGTTTAACGAAGGGGCGACAGGTATTCCGGCGGGATCAGTCCATACCAGAGTCGCTGTAATTTTTGTTCCTGTTTTAGGAGTCAGGTTCAATTCAAATGCCTGACCACTTGTAAGCACTGCTTCCTGGATGAAAATGTTCTGGTTGTCTTTGTTGATGAT
>JAYVRH010000099.1:0-8012 GCA_043776495.1 Cyclobacteriaceae bacterium | reverse complement strand
AGCTGAAGCCATTGCCTCAAGATCATGCACCAGGTTAGGATCCAAATTGACCTTGTCCCAGCGCGCATTAAATTTTTCAGCAAAATTCATGAGCAATGGAAAAGTTGGCCATGCTGATAAGACGGCACCCCCCTCGACTCCAACACTCATTCCTGTAATCGCAAGCGCTTCTCCTGAACCGGAAAACATCAAAATATTATCGATGCTAACTCCTTCCTTGGTGGCCACCATTTGCCTCAATTCATTGGCTCCATCAAATCCATACCGGTTGCCTTCAATGATCGATGCGTTTATTGCGTCACGCGCCTTGGCAGAAGGCCCATAGGGGTTCTCATTGGAACCAAGGCGTATAAGTTTTTTTCCACCCGCCTTGAACAAACCCCCGTAGGCAATTTCAGCTTTGCTTGCTGGAGCAGCCATCAGTTCCTGAACCACTGAAAGGCCCAGGGGAATTCCCGCGCCGGCTACCACTGCCGACCAGAACCATTCTCTGCGTGTGATATTGGATTTCATAGGATATGATTTTTAATGAAGTCAACGAAAAGCATGCAATCTTTTTGAATTTGTATTTTAAATGTAGTGAATTTATTGCGCATTCACATGGCATTGGATTCATATCAATTTGATGTAAAGTGGTTAATCAAAGCAGTGTCTTCGCGGTTTTTTGATGTCTCAACAAAAATACCGCGACCTACAAGGGTAATTTAATGTATTGGTGATCCACCCGTCATAAAATTCGTCTATTGCTGCAGGCAGAATTTTCATTTCATGGTTAAATTCGAAGGTCGCGGCACCCGAGACGGGGCCGCGAAGACACATTGATGAAGAATTATTACCGCCAGGGCGGTCTACTCGTAGTAGTCACATACGGCTCCCCGTCGATCACAATCATGGGGTCGTTCACATTCTTAGGGTGGTTTCTTTTTTCAAGCTTATACGAACCCTGGCCTGTAGTTTGAGAATTGTAATAGATGCGATCGCCTTGCACATACCATGTGCCACGATCGGCATCCTGAGAAGCGGTTCCACCGGAAAAAGCATCCGTATTTACGCTCCTCGAACTTTCAGAAGAGAACGTATAGGTGCCATCGGCATTGAGTACGACGCACCGACTGGATTGTGAATTAGTACTCATGTTCATATAACACCATTGACCCACCAATTCCATCGGTATGTCGCCTGGAGCACTTGCGCTACTATGTGTCCCCACATTGGCTGCCCCTTCGACCTTATTATAAACTACTCTTTGGCCATTGGCGGTTAAGGTCAATTGGGAATTGTTTACGCTATATGCAAACGTTGCATTGCCCTGGCCTGTGGTAAGGATAATATGTCCTTGTGAAATCTGATACGTAAATGTATTGCCCAGGTAAACACATTTACCATCCGATCTAAACTCAATCATCTCCCCATTTCCAGACCAAATCCCTAACAAATTGCTGGCAGTGTTGCTATATGAAGGTGAAACAGAATCGGTAGGCGGCTTTGCGATCGACGCATCCTGAGGAGAAGGTGATCCACTACGGGTAAAAGTTACCTGACCATCTAAGTCGCCACCAGAGAGTGTTAGAGAATTTCCCTGAAGGATGTAACTATAGTCCGTCGTGGTAGCCGCCACGATGATGGATAGTATGGTAGCTCGGGTTGAAAACTTTATTGGCTCACCATCAAACTCACCCGTGCCATCCGTATTGAGCATGAGTGTCATCTGGTAACCAAATTGGCTGTTCTGCCAAATGCCATAAATTTTCTGCTGCTGGACTTTTGTCCCAATCTGGGCAGGGGAAGAAATGAAAATACAAACAAAAAATAAAATGAAGATTCCCTTTAATATTGGCTTCATAGAAATGGGATTATGATGCCTTTCCCTTCAAACATATTACCTCTCATCAAAGCACATTATTCAACTGCTCCTTAATTTTTTCAAGTTCTTCCTTCATGGTAACCACTTCTTTCTGCATTTCTGCATCATTGGCTTTGGACCCGATGGTGTTGATCTCCCGACCGATCTCCTGGGCTATAAACGCTAGTTTTTTGCCGTTGGATTGCGGCTCACTCATCACTTTCAGGAAATAATCCAGATGTGTTTTTAATCTCACCCGCTCCTCATGGATGTCCAGTTTTTCAATATAAAAGATGATCTCTTGTTCAAGCCGATTGGCATCAAACCCTTCTTCTCCAAAAAAATCGACCACTCCTTTCTTTATTTTCGTTCGAATTTTTTCTACCCGTAAGGGGTCAAGCTTTTCTACATTCTTCAAGAGGTTTGCAATGCTATTAATATAGTCCTTATACTTTTCAACCAGGGAGGCGCCTTCCCTTTTACGAAAAGTTTCACACTGTTCGATCGCATCTTTCAGGATACTCATGAATTTTTCATAAAGAACCGGATCGAGCGTCTCCCGTTCGGAAGTTTGCTGTACATCCGGCGATCTCAATGCCAATTCGAAAAGATGATCGTAGGGTGCCATGACGCGGTCGGCCAGTTTTTTTAGTTCGGCGTAATGTGCTATAAACATCGACTCATTGTATTGCCCCTGGATTTCCAGGCCTGTTGACTTTATGTATTCAATTGATACCGAAACTTTTCCGCGCTCTAATTTTTCGGTAATTACGGCGCGAATATCCAATTCCTTTTCAGAAAAAATTCTTGGCAACCTTAGAGTAAGATCAAGAAACTTAGAATTAAGCGTTTTTACTTCTACCAGAAAGGAACCATCACCTATTGCGGCGCTGGCCTGGCCGAATCCAGTCATAGATTTGAGCATGAGAAAAGCTATTTAAGCAAAGAAATGAAATCAATCTGTACCCTTTACAATGACAGCATTCTAAAAGTCGAATCCCAACGACACTGAAAGGCGTGGGTCCTTAACTTTGTAATTCTCCACAGGCCACGCTAAATCAAACTTTAGATAATATCCCAACATCATCGTTCGAAATCCCAAACCGTAGCTGTAAAGCCATGGATTCAAATATTGCTTGAGGTAAACTTGAAAGGGTCCTTGTTTAATCTCTTCTGTGCGAAGTGTATTCTCAGAGCTTATTGGCGGTGCTCCTGTCCAACTTGTGCCTATGTCATAAAAAGCAGTGAATTGTAAGTTGCGGAAGAAATTGGAAGATATCGGCCCGCCCGCCAGGGCACGTACCAGGGGCACACGAAATTCTGCATTCGCCATGGCTACACTGGTACCGTACAACGTCGCATAGTCAAAGCCACGAAGGGTCGTAGCAAATTCAGCAAAAAGCAGGTTTTCGTTGTACCCTGATTTTAGATACAAAGGGTTTTTCACCCCCGCATAATTGATCACATTACCGAACCAATTGTCGATGCCCCCGAGAACATATTGCTTGGGTGCATTTCCAAAAAAATTACCTGAATATCCCCGTACTGCAAATACAATCTCTTTATAGATTTTCTGATAGTGTCTTACGTCAATCGAAATCTGTGAAAAACTGGCGCTCTTGTTACCCATACCCGCATAATGAACAAAATTAACCTTACCACGAGTACCTTCAATGAGGTTCATGCCTGTTGTGACAGAATTATCATACACTAATTCAGCGCGGACACCTGCATAAAACTGCTGTTTGGAAGGAGCGTATTTCGGGGGGGAGGAAACTTGTTGATCAGAACCGCGATCAACGAATTGAGTATACCCACCAAAAGGTTTCAGTCCGATTCGGGTACGCACACTAATGGGAAGCGCAGCACCGAATTCAATTTTTTGCCATGAATACTTCTGAAGCTGGTCATTCTGGTTCCAGAAAATCACTTTACGATCGTAGCGCAGGCTAAAGTCGATCCGGTGCTTAAGATATTGAAACTCGCCGTACACATCGCCGCTTTTCCAATCAAAGGCAGTCTGGATGCCTCCAAAAATTCTGAAGTTCTCAAGAATGTCATTCATTTGAGTTTCGAGGCGGATGCTGAAGCCCCTCAATGGATCAATTACAAAATTAGTAGCAAGGTTTTCATAACTAAATTTAGGCTCGTACTTGAAAGGTCCGTTGATTCTACTACTCTCTCTTACCTTCATGTAACGACTCAAAAAAGTTTCTGTTGGCTTCAATGCTTTGGCTACATCGTCTTCAAATTTATAATCATCCGTATTCAGATTTTTTTCAGGAAGTTTTGGCGCAATGACTGTATCCTTTTTCACTTTTTCTTCTGCAAAGGAATAGTTATCGGTATTGATCTCTGCATTGCCAGGCTTTACTTTAGTAGTATCCAATGGAGCCAATATATTCGGGACACTTTGTGGTTCCTGCTTTTTCTTGATTGTGTCCTGTTTCTGCTGTAGTCGCTCATTGATTAGTTGCTTAATGGACACACCTTGTCGTGATTCCTTTTTTCGTCTCTCCGTGATAATTTTTACCTGCTGAGATTCTTTCCGCTTGGTGGCAGGAGTAAAAATCTGTCGATCTAAATTGAAATTTTGTTGCACAAAAATATCGTCCTGTAAGTCCTTCGTAGTGACGATTGCGAGGGTTCGGTTTTTAAAGTCAATGTCGTATTCCTTAATGCTGGAGGGGAAATTAGTCACCTGGGCATAGACGCCGGTTTGCCGGCTGAACTTGAAAAGATTGAGTATCCCACGTTGGTCACTCAGGTAATAAAAATTATTCTCGTCAATAGCTTTTGGATAAAAGTCCTTACTAAGAGTATTGGTAATGCGTGTGACCAGGTTCGCGGTTGTGTCAAGGTTGTAAATGAACAAGTTATAATTGGCAGGGACTTTCGTGAAATCTTTCTTAATCGTATTGGTCGTATCCGTGGTACGATTGGAAGAGAACACAATCGTATTTGTATTGGGAATGAAAGAGGGATCGAAATCATCAAATATATCGTTGGTGAGTCGCTTGGTGCGGTCTCTTCGACTGCTAATTAGAAACAGGTCATTCTGTCCCTCCATGTCAGCACTTACGACAGCGAGCCGGCCATTTCCTGAAAAATCAAGACTGCGGATGTTACTGAATTTGTCAAGCTGGCGAGGTAGTTTGCTCCGCGTACTTAGATCATAAAGCCAAAATATATAATCACCGTTGCTCACACCGATCACACCCAGGGTGTGCGAATCAGACCAACTCAACAGCGGTACATGATAGTCGACCGATTGTCTAAAAACTTTGTTGCCTCCTTTAAGAATGACTGTCTCAAGGCCATTTTCCATTGATTTTACGATGACCGTAAATCTGCCCCGGTCATTCTCGGCATAGGCTACATGTTTTCCATCAGGACTGATTTTGACCGTAGTGTATACTACCGATTTACGATGACTTGGACTAAAACGCGATGAGTCTGATGGCGCCTGATAACTTTGGTCTACCTTATCTTGCTCGGATGAATAGAACCTTTTCCAGTCAAGCATGAACTGCTTGAAGCCAATCCCCAAAGTAATATACATGCTCTTCTGTTCGTTGCGGATTACCCTGGTATAATTGAGGATGTTGGCCACGCTTCCTTTTCCATATTTCTCCACAATAAAGTTCCAAATGGATTGCCCCACGAGAGCACCTTCAGATCCTGTCAATCGCAGCGCTTTGTTCACACGCTTACTTTTCACCAACTGACGCACATAATCATCCATCTCCGAATTCCAGCCTTTGGCAGCGTAGAGAGACGCTCCGTCAATGAACCAATCTGGCAAATTCAGCAGCACGGCATTTTGAAACATATCTTTCAAGCTGCCGCCAAACATCATCTCATTTACCATCAGATCGGCAACTTTATAGATTAACTCTTCTTTGAATTCATCCAACGTACCCGGGTGAGCAATCTCTACATAGGGTTTAATAAACTCGGTCTGGCCCCCCACATTAAATTGCTGGCCATTGATCCCCATATTACTCTGCTGGAGGTCAGTGATTGAATTGTACAGGAATACTTTAGTCTTTAGATACGGTGGGTACCCAATCAAATCTGTGATTCGGTCAAATTCAGTTTCAAGGTAAAGGGTTGCTTCTGTAGCCACCCTTTTTCTGGCATCATAATAATAGACATCAAAATTTTCAGAACTGATATACTGCCATTCAAAGGCGCGGTACTGTATGCGATTTTTGCCAAAGGATTCAGTAGCCCGTTGGGCAAGCCCCTGGGAAATTGATAATAGAACAAAACCAAAAACTGCCAAGGCCCGGCAGTAGGCAAACCGACGCATAAATTGAATCACTGTAACCTCGAATATAACGCTTTGAACCGATAAATATTGACCTCTGGCGATAAGTCACCCACTCCCTCCAACCAGTCAACCAAATGACATGCAAAATACGGTGCTAAACTTACGCCTTTCGTTCCCAAGCCATTAAATATGATTACGTTTTTATTGCCAGGGTGATGCCCAAGCATGGGTCGACGGTCATGGGTGGTCGGACGGATACCCCAATCTTGGTGAATTATTCTGTAGGGGATCTTTACCAGGGCGTTTAGTTTGGATGTCAATTCTGCGAGGCCCTCCGCCGAAGGACCATCCATAAAAGGTGTATGTTGGTAAGTCGCACCCACTTTGAACTTATCCGTTTCTGCTGTCGGCACAAGGTAAACACCTCGATTGTAAATATGGCCATCGGTAGCTTGAATGGATATGTCAATTGTCTCACCTTTTAGTGGTTTTATTGGGAGATAGTCAAACCATTTGCTTCGGAGCGCCTCCACCCCGTTACAGTAGATTATTTTTCCCGCATTGAGGTCTCTGTAGTGCACTTGGTCTTTATCGAATGTGAGTCCATCTTCATGAAACGATTCCTCTAAGTATGCGTCATGCTCAATCAGGCATTCTCTTATCGCCGACATCCAGGTGACAACATCCAGATAACCCGACTGTGTTATTTCAATTCCGCCGTAGGGATTCTTAATGACATCATTTGATGGCTGAGGGCCATGAAAGGAGAGAAGAAATTTTTTTAATATTTCCGATTCACTCTTCTTCTTCCATTGTTGCATTTCCTCTTCAGAAATGAAAGGACGAAAGATGGACCTGAGATGAAAGAATTTCTTATGCAGCTTCTCTTCTGCGCGCGCGTAAAACTCCGAAAGGAATGGGAAGATCAAATCTGCCTCCCAGGCTTTCGTCAGGGACTTTCCTATGATTGGATTGAAAAGCCCTGCAGCGTATGCAGAGGCCCTGTTCTTTGTTCTTTCATCCACCACAACAATTGACTTACCACGCTGCAAAAGCGCCCATGCAATTGCCGAGCCAGCCAAACCCTGGCCGATAATGATGTAGTCGATTTTTTTACTCATTTATTGGATGAGGGGTGATCTCAAAAATTAGAAGAAGCTTCTAAATCAATTTCAACATAGAGTATTCATCAGTTCCACTTCTTGTTTGCAAGGTAGACACCAATCAAAATGGCGGCCATGCCTGCCAGGTGACTTATCAACAACTTTTCCCCATCGAGAACTCCCCACATGACAGATACGATCGGTATGATATAGGTAACTGAACTGGCAAACAACGGCGTAGTCATCTTCACCAGTTTATTAAAAATGAATCCCGCAATGGCGGTGCTCATGAAACCAAGGAGGGCAATGAAGCCAAATGCTCGCCACGCACCATCGACTGTCTGAAGTTTGTTAATAAAGTCTGTAGAGGCAAAAAGATAAATGGCTCCCAATGGTGCAACAAGGGCGACGGAAATACTGGTAATGGTGATCGAGCCCAAATCTGCGATGTTAAACTTGATGAAATTAAGATTCATTCCATAAAGGGCACACGCCAGCACAATCAATAATCCGTAAAGATTAAAACCTGTAAACTGCCCATTGGCACGTGACAACATTAGTAATACCGTACCCGCCAACCCTATCAGAATTCCGATTATGGCCGCACGCTTGAAGGTGAGCTTAAAAAAAGCGACGCCCATGATCATCGTCCAAATCGGGGAAAGGGTATTTAGTATACCTGCCACTGAGCTGTCGATGTGTAATTGTGCGGTGGTAAATAAAAATGCGGGAATAAAAACGCCCATCATTCCTGAAAGAAAAAGTCTCGGGAGATGTTTTGATTGTACCT
>JAYVRH010000098.1:0-2441 GCA_043776495.1 Cyclobacteriaceae bacterium | reverse complement strand
GCGATCTTCTTAGTGGCCTTCATCGCCTCGAGTCCCTTTGGACTGGCTACGAGATAGCCTTCGAGGTACACATATGATGATTGTTTGATCGCCCCTTCGTCAAGTTGATCGGTTGAGAAATGAGAACTCACACCCAGAAACGTATTCATGGTCCGCTGTGCATCGGGAGAGGTCATCACCAGGCATCGTCCTGAATCACCGGGTGGACAATTTTCATACTTCAGATTAGTATCCACGCCGTTTCGCTTCAGATCTTCCAGGAAAAATTTCCCCATTTCATCCTGACCCACGAGGCAGGAATAAAAACCCTTTCCACCAAATTGACTCAGGGCCACAACCGTGTTGCCAGCAGATCCACCACCCGACATCTTGCTGCGCTTCATATCGATGGCTTTCATCAAATGTTGCTGACGCTTTTCATCCACGAGTGTCATCACACCTTTTTCTACTTCGTTTTTCTCGAAGAAGTCATGCTCCACTTCTGTGACAATATCTACAATGGCATTGCCGATGCCGTACACATCATATTTCATACTCATGGTTTAGGTCGCAAAAGTAAAGAAAAGATTCACACCATATGTCCGATCAACGGGCCGGAAACAGACCAGGGCCATGGAGCCGAAATCAATTCTTTCATGGTATTTTCTTTTAAGGGCTAGTTCATTTATTTTTTTGAATAGCCAAATTTAGATCAACTGTGACGCAACCTGATTCTGATTGACACAATCCATCCTGGATTTCACAATAAAAGAAGAAATGATGGTCAGTAGCCCAATTGCCAAAACGGGTGCCATCAATCCAAACTGATCTGCGATCAAGCCCGTTAAGATTGCTCCGATTGCATACCCTAAATCTCTCCATAACCGAAATATGCCAATACTTTCAGGTCGCTGGTCAGGATGTGTGTAGTCTGATACTGCGGCCAGAAATGTAGGATATACAATGGCTGTCCCCAATCCAAGGAGTGCCGACAATATAATGAAGTGTCCAAATGAATTCGCCCATAACATTCCCAACAAAGCAATCCCCTGCAAGAGCATTCCCCAGAATAACAATGTTTTTTTACACCATCGATCCGCCAACTTACCCGTAAAGAGTTGTCCGATTCCCCAAATGGCAGGGTAGGTGGCCACAATAATCCCAATATCCTGTAGATCAAAGCCTCTGGAAGTCAACAGTAATGGAAATAGACCCCAGACCATACCGTCATTCAGATTATTAACCAGGCCGGCCTGGGTTATGGAGCCCAGATTTTTGTGTTGCCAGGTGGTCTCCCAAAATACTTTCTTAAGCATTGGGATATTACTGGATTTTGCCTCCAACAAAACATGTTTTTTGGTATCTAATATAAATAACCAGCTGAGCAAAAGGCCAACAACTGCCATGCCTATGCCAATATAAAATGGATAGGGCCGCAATCCGTACCCATTAGCAATCCATCCGGTGGCAAAGGCTACAACGGCTAAGGCCAGGTATCCTGCGAATTCATTTAGCCCCATCGCAAAGCCTCTGTCTTTTTCGCCAACAAGATCAATCTTCATCATCACAGTACTTGACCAGGTTAAGCCTTGACTGACACCTAATAGAAGATTGGCAGCAATTACCCAGTTCCAATTGGGTGCGTAGATCAGCAAGATTGGAACAGGGATGGCAACCAACCAACCCGTTACCAAGAGATTCTTTCTGCCAAATTTGTTTGCCAGTTGACCCGTGTAATAGTTGGTGACTGCCTTTGAAACGCCGAATACGACAATGAAAGAGAGAATTGCGGTCTTGGCAGCCAATCCGAAATCTGCTTCTGCAATTTGAGGAATGATTGTTCTTTCCAACCCTATCATCCCACCAACAAATGCGTTAACAATCACCAACAATATGAATTGCGGTAAGTTCTCTTTCAGGCCAAGCTTGACGTCTCTCTTCATGATCATCTATCCGTTACACATTTTATTGTTTTCTCAATAAGCTTAAGTGCATTAACACTTCCATTCTCCTCTCCCTTTTCAAAATCGCCATCCTGTTGGGCCATCGTATTCGTGAGATGGGCAAAGCAGATTACATCCCTATTCTTTGCTTTGGCAAAAGCATAAAGGGCTGCGGCCTCCATCTCAACAGCATGGATGCCAAGCTTTTTTGCATCATTGATTGATGATTGTGTTTCACGGTATGGGGCATCCGTAGTCCAGCTTTTCCCCTTGGCGATTGACAAATCTGGAAGTGTCAGCAAGGGATCAAGCAATTTTATGAGCTCGCCATCTAATTCTGACTTCTCCCCGGAGGGAATGTAATGGTAACTAGTCCCCTCATCTCTGATTGATTCGGTGATGATTATAAATTCTATACCTTCCAGTGGATTTATGATCCCAGCGGATGTGATGCTTATCAATAGTTTACACCCTGAAACAAAAAGCTGCTCCGCTAAAAGTACGGCGTAAGATGATCCA
>JAYVRH010000097.1:0-8023 GCA_043776495.1 Cyclobacteriaceae bacterium | reverse complement strand
GGCCCTGGAGTTTACGATGGCACGCGAGTTAACAATGGCACGCGAACTGACCAGGAAGGCCAGATTCGACAAATCAGAATTCACAATGGCCCTGGAATTTACAATGGCCCTGGAATCTACCAGCGCCACTGCATTGGCAGCGAGGCTTGACTGGTGAGATGACTGAAGGGAAGACAGGAAAGATCCTGTCTCAATTTTTGAACCATCAAATTCGTATTGAAAGGTTATTTTGTCATTGAACTTCTCACCATAGGTCACCTCCAACGCATTGGGTGTAATCTTCAACCGCAATCTCTCAATAGATAATGAACCCGTTACATATTCATAGGTGTAGAGTTCATTGAACGAAACATCCAGCGCGGCATGGGAGGGGGTGATAATATATTGGCCGACATTACTTGAGGTTGTTGCCGGTGTGGCATACTGAAGATTAATCAAGCCGATGTCCTGCAAGGTAAGTCCAGATTCGGAAAGCAGCTTATTATCCACCTTGATGTTTGCCGTAAACACAGGCAAACTCTCTCCGTATTTTTTGGTCTTCAAATCTGCTGTTACAATAACATGCTTCTTGGTTGTGCCATAGAAAAATAGAGGATCGGACGTACCTCCATCCAAATGGCTGGTTGAAATTGAGGATGTTACGACGGTGATTGGAGGGTTTCCTTTAAAACCCGGAATGGTGGCCTGAAGCTGGCCGTCATTAATAAAGGTTGTTGTCAGTGCATCACCCCTTAAGCTTACTGATGAGGTAGATGTCAGGTTTTGCCCGTTGATTGTTACAGTAAAGGGTACGTTGCCTGCTGTTGTCCCGTCCGGTACAACCATTTGCGTGATCACCGGAGCAGGCGCTGCAACACCTCCCAAGGCTGCAATCGGCCTGACAAATCCATAACCCGAAGTAAAATCGAAGCCCGGGACATCCATATCCAGTGCAGTGCTCTGAAGAATTTGCCGGATTTCCGCTGGCGTATAGGTTGCTCCATTATAATATTTGGATCTGGCCTCTTTCAAGAGGGCTGCGACAGCAGCTATATGAGGTGCTGATGCCGATGTTCCAAAGAAGTTCGGAAACTGATCGCCGTCAATGTTGGTGCCATTCATGAACACCGAAGTGTTGACCCCGTTGGGGGCAGTAAAATCAGGTTTGTTCCGCACAACGCCATTGATCGGTGTTCCTCCCCTGGATGAAAATGATGCGATGGTGGGCGGATTCACTGAAGGGGTCCATGAAGGGGTATTGCTGTAAAGAACTGCACCTACTGTCATAGCGCCCGCCGCGTTAGATTGGCCTACAATCGTTGAGGTTCCTGCGAGATACTCATTGAAAACAATATTATCACCCCGGAACACAATGTATTTGAAATTGACGTTGCCGCTTCCTGCCTCCCTGATAACCATGATATTGGTAGAAGTCGCGGTATTAACCGTAAAGGGTAGCACTTCGATCGGGTCACCGCCAAGGTTATTCCTGTTGAAACCAAATCGTGTGGCTCCGCTTGCATCGGTGAGGTAGATATCAAGATCGTTAATTGTTCCTGTCTGTGTCTGCCCAAGTGAATAAATAGGGTCTTCCCATTGAAGAACAATGGTGTATGTGCCGGGTCCCACGCTAATGCTCTGGAACATATCCCCTCCGCCATAATTGTGGGCCATACCCGTGATTCCTGCAGGTGCGGTTACCGATGAGAAAATATTCTGATAGGATTTGCTTCCGTAATTTCCGGCGGCGGTGAAATAAGAAACGCCCTGACTGGTGACATAGTCAACCGCCTGAGCCACTTTGCCATCCTGAAAGAATGGCTCCGTAATGTAGGTGATGTCATCCACGATAATATCACAGGATGCATCTCTTTGTAGTGCAAGGATTCCTTGGGCAAAATCTCCGGCGCTGATAAAACCAGTGCGGAAAGCAAGCTTCGCGTCGGGGGCAATGTCATGTACTATCTGCATCATGGCACGACCTTCATCGAGGCGCACGCCATAAGGATAATCCTTCAACACATTGACGTCGCCCGGAAGGTCACCGTTGCCAACATCGATGGATGCGGCACCCAGGGTATTGTAACTGTCCGATAGCACACCCACTTTGGTTCCTTTTCCTCCCACGCCATATCCGCTACGAACAAGATTGGTTCGCAATGCCACATCGCCCTGGGTTGTGGTGATACCTGCGTTGCCCAAAGGGGAATACACAGGACGTACATAATTGATCAACGTTGGGTAGGGCGCCAGATTTAACTCAGGAAGATTGGCAATAGGGAAAAATCCAGTAATGATTAATGAATTGGGGCCATTGTCAATCTGATTGGACAAACCGAGGAGTACAAGCTTCGGCAATAACACATCCAGTTTACCTTCAAAGAATATAATTTCTATCAAAACTTTTTCAGTATCAATCAGAAATACGTCGCTGGAAGTTGGCTTTTGATCAGCATTAAAGGTTTGATTCAAGGAAGTTAATTCAGAACCGATAATATCCGTCGACTTTCCTGTGCTGGGGGCACAAACACCAAAGGATTGTCTGTCGTTTACGGTGATTGAAAAATTTGCTGAACTTAAACATCCGAATGAATTGGTGACGGTTGCCGTAATCACATCACTCGTGGATACGGCATAGGTAGTGGGGTCGGACATCGGGGGCGCTCCATTCGCACTAAAAGAGACAGTGCCCTGTCCACTAAAAGTAACAAACGTATTGAGGTTAACGATGGCGGTATTTCCACCACTCTCCGTACTACAGACTGAAGCATTTACGGTCGTACTGATGACGGGCTCCGGATTAACCGTTAGTGTGATTGTGAACGAAACTCCCAAACATCCTGTGGCGCTGACCGGTGTCACATTATAGGTCACGGTCAGTGGACCGCCCGTCTTATTGTTAAACTTATCATTTGCAATCGCATCGCTTGGTTTGCCTATTCCTGTGCTGGCATTTCCCGTCAAATCATTCGGTGCTGTGGCACTGATCGTAAAGCTGGCCGGGACACTTGTACTTATAACAGAGAGTGTGATGCCACTGGCAGTTCCGCTGCAAACGGTTTTGCTCAAATTGTTATTCAGCACCGGTTCAGGATTTACCGTTACAACAATGTCTGCTGGAACTCCAGCACATCCTACGGCGCTTACCGGAGTTACATTATAGGTCACAGTCAGCGGGCCGCCGGTCTTATTGACGAACTTGTCATTTGAGATATCACCGGCCAATTTGCCGGATCCCGTCGTTGCTGTGCCGTTCAATTCTGGCATCACTATGCTGCTGATTGTATAGCTGGCGGCCGCGACGCTTGTGCCTGAAACTGACAGCATGACACCAATGGGGAGTCCGCTGCAAACGGTCTTGTTTAAATTACCATTCAGAACGGGTTCAGGATTTATCGTGAGGGTAATATTCACCGCAGCACCGACACATCCCGCATTGCTTATGGGTGCAACATTGTAAACGACCGATAAAGGCAGGTTAGTGAGGTTTGTAAACTTGTCACCTAAAATCGCCGTGGCTGTTTTTCCTGTTCCGATGATGGCATTATTACTCCCGGCGCTTGCCGTAAGACCCGAGGCTAAAGTAATGCTGTTGATTGAAAAACTTGCCGCTGGTTCACTTCCTGTAGAAACAGCGAGTTTAATTCCAGTGGCAAGTCCGCTGCAGACCACTGCGTTTGCTGCACTCATGGAAGGAATCGCAGTCAGGGTCACCGGCAAATTGCAGTTGGACGCCTTTGAAATAATCCCACCACAGTTATCCGTAATCTTTAATGAAACGGATCCTGAGGTTGAAGTACCCCATGCCACGGTAATTGTTTTGGTGCCAGCTCCGGCGGTAATGGTTCCACCAGTTACCGTCCAGGTATAAATTGGCTGCGGTGCATTTGTAGTCGCAGTATAGCTTCCGGTTGTAACCTGACAAGCGCTGGCACTTCCTGTAATTGAACATGTTGGGACAAAGAGGACCGCGGCTACTTTACAAGACAAGTCCTGGCTACCGATACTTCCGTGACAGGAAGAAATGACCCGCGTGTGGTAAGGTGAACCATTAATATCTGAAGCCGCATTTCCTGCACCCCAATCCAGCCTGCTGGAAGTATGACCACCCCAGGCTATTACTACAGTCTTCGAAGAGGTCCCCGAAACATTAAAAGTGATGGTAAGCCTTGTTTCTGATGTACTAAGAGCCGGATCTCCCTGCTGATTATAACTGAGGCTCTGAATATTGGCATTATAGATGGTCATCCTTTTATCATCCACAGCTAACTGATCGATGCTATAGGAGGGCATTAATTGACTGCCGTTTAAACCTGTTGCTAGAACATTTTTAGAAGGCTTTGGAATTGCAAAGTAATTGGGCGCACCAAAACTCCCGGTTAAGCCCTGGATGGGATTGACCGTTTCGGCTATCCTATTGTAAGAAGTGATATAATCAAAAGCACTTTTGCCGTTCTGTCGGATATCCCAGGCGATCACAATGTTGTGCGTTCCAGGTGCCATGCTCTGGAGCACCAATCGATAAGGAATGGACTGTCCTTCCACATAATGGGAATTGCTTTCATTTGCGTTTCCGGAGGACCAGGAAACGGGGTTCACCGCAGTTAGCCCGACCCCTCCATTCTGGGCCTGTTCCAGCTTATTCGTCTGCCCGAATGAGAATTGGGCTAATGATAAAAAAAGAAAACCGATCGCTATCGATCGAGTCCTCTGATAAAAAACCTTGTTGTTATTAATAGACATACTTAAATGCTGGGACAATGAAGCCTTTTTCATGGGTTTACAATTTTTTCGGCAGAAAAGAATTGAAATTCGCTAAAATTCGCCCCATTCTTACATGAGTAATCTAAAGTAAGGAATTTATTATAAAAATTGACCGGAGATCGAGTCAGTAGCACATGGTTCACTTCTTGGGACCTCTAAAATCCTGGCAAAAAATTGAACAATGAACTTCTGATTGAATCCTGGAATGTTTATGAGATTCAAAGTAGAAAAACTTGGGTACTTTTATTTTCATGGAAGAACTGCAACATGAAAACAAAAAGGCTTCAAGGGGAAGAGGGACCCTTTTCAGAGCCACTTATCAGAATCAAAGTAATCTCATTCAAATGGCTGATAACAAAGCCAACATCACTATCAGCATCAACACTATGATCATTTCATCCATCATTGCCATTATAGGATATGGCAGGGGGATACTGTTGGTAACATTCTTCCTGTCACCGGAAAAGTAAATTCACCCGAAATGGAATGGCTCTATAATTGGGTAAAAAAATCAAGACAATAAATTTTATCATTAGGGCTACTTTGTTATGTTTCCCACAAACGAGTTAGACCTGTATTGGTTCGACACCCTTCGGGGTCGGCTGGAGGTGGTCGCATGTCCGTTCTATGAACGTTCAATCCCTTCAGGATTTTTTGACCACTCCTTACTGACCCCGAAGGGAGTCGAATGTATATAGTATGCCGTCCTAAAATAGATTTACGACCCCAGCGGGGTCGAACATTAGAGTTATATATTTTGGATCAGACTTGAATGAAGTGACAAACTAAGATTAGTTTCTGGGGACGGTAAAATATTGTCGGGTCTTGTGGATCGCGGTCAGCGGATCCTCACCTTTTGTAAATTCCCTCCAGCACCTTAGCATCACCGTCGATCGTAGGAAGGGGCAATCCCAAAATGCCAGCAATAAGAGGATAGACATGAATATTTTGAAAGACCGGTATCACAATGCCTGGCTTAATGTTAGGACCCTGCGCATAAAAGATTCCCCTCATATCGGTCACCACGATAGGGTCAAATCCATGTACTCCAATCTTGCTGTCCACCTTGGCTGTTTTTGAATAGGTGGCCCAGTTGCCTTCACGAAGATAATGACCGGGTTGCGCGGTGATCAGTAAATCTCCACAGCGTTCAGCTTTGTATTGCCATCGATCAGGGAAATCTTCTTTTCTATAAATCTTAAAGTTCTTCTCATTTGATTTTAATAAACCATAAACGGAATCTCTTTTTGTCTTATTGAAAATATACAAGTGTGCTTGCGTTCCTCCATTCACAACGATGACAGAAGTATCTTTCTTGTCGATCAGTCCATCAAAAAAAATAAACGTTTCGGGCTGAACGGTGAGCTCACTCATCCCATGATCAGAAACAAGAATCACATTGACGGGTAAGTTAATGGATTGAAGCTCTTTCAAAAGGTTACCCAGCAATGAATCCGCTTTCATCACGGCCTTCTTTGTCTCCACTGCCTGCGGTCCAAAAAGATGGCCTTCGTGGTCAGGAAAAGAAAAATACAAAGTAATCAGATGGGGGCGTTCGCCTTCCGGTAACACCAACCATGCAAGTGCCTGGTCGATACGTGTCTGTGCCGGTACGGTGTCGTCAAACGGAAAATAATAATCCGGGCGACGGCTTTCTTCACTCATTTCTGACCCCACCCAAAAGTAAGATGCCGACTTCACTCCGTTTTGTCTTGCGAGTTGCCACAACGGTATGCCTCCATAATAATATGGATCAGCTACTTTTAGCTTGTCCCTCATTCCATACAATTGATGGCGCCGACGGTCATAAAACTGGTTATCCACCAATCCATGATGTCCCGGGTTTAAGCCAGTGACTATGGAGTAGTGGTTAGGAAATGTTTTGCTCGGAAACGAAGGGATCATCGCCTCCGCCCCTGAACCCTTGCTGATGAAGGCTTTGAAATTGGGCGGGTTAAAATTCTTTACATAGTCATGCCGGAAACCATCAAATGAAATCAGAATGACGTAGGGTACGGATTTTTGCTGGGCGAAGAGTGGTGGAACAAGGAGTAGTCCGAGCAAAAGCAGAAGAGCAAATCGTTTCATTAGAACTCTGAGTTAGTCAATCCTTTTTGATTAATAGAAGAATTTTAGCAAAGGATGAATACTCGCTATGATTCTTCACAAAGAAGTGTTTTTCAAATTTACTTTTTATTCATTTGGTTAGTTGGTCGGCGTGTCACCAGTAACTCATACCCTGCTCCTATGGTGTATAATTTTGGACTAACCAATGTAGCTGGCTGTGCTGTGCTTCCATCATTTTCCAAGAGCCCTGTTGTGCCTCCAATTACTAGAGGAACTCCGAGGACGATCACCATCACCCCAAGGGTGCCCTCAGCAGAAGAATTTTTCCCTTTCACACCCAATTTGACAATCTTTTTGAATGGAACTTCCATTCCTTGTTGTTTCGCGAGTTGCCATAATGGTACACCTAGATCAACTTCTTGCTGTGGATTGGCGACCTCAATATTAAGCGCCGAGTCTGTGACGGATCGAAAATACCCCGACACGCTTCTCATGCCTTGTACATGTGTCTTGATGATTAACTTCTCGCCTTCAGAAATGACTACTCTTTCATTTCCGTTACGGCTTACTATTACAAGTTCGCTATGAATACTTGCTTGCAGGATTGAAGCATCCTGTGCAAAACTGCGGTACAGAAAACAAAAAAGATTGTGCAAAAAAAATCCAGTTTTCATAGGACCAATAAGTTATGGCGACTTAAGAGTACATCACTTGCCAACAACTGTCCAAAGCCTAATCAAAGTTCCCAGAGTGGGCTTTCTCATGAACCAAAGGAAGGCAAGCCTACCGAAGGAACAAATCAGGGTTTCCGGACTATTTCAAAAGTCACTCTTTGCCCTAAGGTATTTTAGAAGGCTTTCGGTAAGGCTGTTACCCTCATCCTCCATACTTTGATATGCTTTCTTGGCAGATGGTCTTAACGAACCATCGTCTTTTATTGCATAAGACTCCAAAGTCATTTTAGACGATCCGCTTGCCGTTATGTAGTTGCTTATAATGATCTTAATAGCTCCGTCCTTAATCTTGAAGGTTAGATCATTTGTGTATTTCTGTTTTGTCCCCATAGCGGCAGCATAAGTTGTAAGATAGTTGCATTTAATTAGCGACGGTTTTGATTCGCCCTGGACAACATCTTTTGAACTCTTAAACTTTTCAATTACCCATTCTTTTGTCTTCTTAAAGACATAATCGGCCTTCATTGTGTCAAGCTGCT
>JAYVRH010000096.1:0-2452 GCA_043776495.1 Cyclobacteriaceae bacterium | reverse complement strand
ATTGATCAACACCAAAAATGGTCGCCGTCAAAGTATTCTTATTTTGTTCAAAAACTTCATTCGCCAATTTGGTGGATACCATTTGCAAACCATATTTACTTCGTGTTTGCCTCATTTTCGCATCAAAGAACTGATTGGTCAATGGCATATAAAATGCCACCGCCTTATGTTTCATGGCATCCGCAACTCCCACCGCTAAAAGTTCCCAGTTGTTGTAGTGTCCACCAGCTATAATGATGCTCTTGTTCTGATCATAATGGCGATCGGCCACCTCCACATGATTGAAGATCATACGTTTTCTCACTTCTTCTTGTGAGATGGTAAATACCTTTAGACTCTCCAGAGTGATGTCACAGAAGTGTCTGAAGAATTTCTTAGCGATTTCTTTCTGCTCTGACTCTGTTTTTTCTGGAAATGAATTGCGTAGGTTCATCATCACCACCTTTCTTCTGTAACCAATCCCATAATAAATGAGATAGAAAAGGAAATCAGACAATCCATACAATAAAGGGTACGGAAGGAGTGAAACTGGAATGATGAAAATATAATACAGTAACCGGGTCACTTTAGAAATGCATAATGAAATACCAGGATAAGAAATTTCGAAAACGACTGGGATTTTGGTACATGCTGGTACCAAACCCGCTAACCATCAACCGGGAAGAAGATAAGTCGCTGTCAGTTTTTTCAGAGACTCCATTTCGTCGTTCCCCATCGAAGTACTCTTTACTTTCAGCATCAATTCAAATAATACATCTTCGTGATAGCCCAAGGTGGCGGCCACCTTCGCGCAGTACTTAATTTCTTCTTTGTAAATCTTTTCATCAATTTTCATCAGCTGCACCAATTTGAAGATGTAATCGAATTTCTCCTCTTTCGATAAATTCTTTGGCACCTCTGTAGGGTGGTCGCCGCTGAACAAAGGCAATATTTCTGCTACCAGCAGATGATTGGCCTGACCGATATTGATGATATGTTGTCTTTCCTTTTCGGCCACCTCCCCATCTACACGGGCAAGGTTAACCAGGAGTTTGAGCTGCTGAATAGAGGCCATTGGAAAATTGGGTTATCGGGTCAAAAGTCATAAAAATCCCTTCGGTAAAAAATTAAAAGTTCTTGATCTACCTTACATCCATGAATTTTCTGGCCCACCTCCACCTTTCGGGAACCGACCCAAACGTAATGACGGGGAACTTCATCGGTGATTTTGTGAAAGGTAGGGACCTCTCGACCAAATTCGGAAAAGGCATTGCGAGGGGGATTGAGCTACATCGGAGAATTGACGAATTCACAGACCATCACCCTGTGGTGAGAACAAGTAAGGACAGGCTCTGGCCTAAGTACCGCCATTATTCTGGGGTGATCATTGATATTTTTTATGATCATTTCCTGGCCGCCAATTGGAAATCATATGCTGAGGAGCCACTGCCCTCCTTCGCTGAGCGCGCCTACAAGATGATTCTGGATCAGCGCGCAATTTTGCCCGAACGGGTGAATCAAATACTTCCTTATATGATGCGTGACAATTGGTTGGTAAACTACGCTCAGGTTGAAGGCATTCAGCGAGTACTCAACGGGATGTCCAGACGCGCAACGTTTGACTCAAAAATGAACGAGGCGACAGAAGATCTAAAAACTTTTTATCCAGAATTCAAGTCTGAATTTGAAGAATTCTTTCCGGCCCTGAAAGTATATAGTGAGGAATGGCTAAAGTTGAATCATTAGGAACAGCAGACGGTGTCCTCAGAGTCAACCGTCTGGGGGACACCTCCTCCTCAGAGTCTACCGCCTCGGGGACTCTGAGGCATCTGAAATTGTAAGGTATTCCGGTCCCTTATTTCTGCCATAGCTCAGCAACTTCACTTTACTTTGTCTTATGGCCGTTCGAAGACTAATACCAGTTTATGATGGGGTGTTTTTCATAACTTTCACCTGCTGCCGTTGGTTATCGCTTTTTCAAATCACTGATTCATATTTTTCAGTTTACCAATGGTTTGACTATCTGAAACGCAATGGTCATTTTATTATTGGATATGTCATCATGCCAAATCATTTCCATGGCCTTATTGCATTCCGAAATACCCAAGGCAAAGCCATTAATAAAATAATGGGGAACTGTAAGCGTTTGCTGGCTTATGATATTGTCAGAAAATTGGAAGAGCTTAACAAACAAGAAATTCTGGAGGAACTGGGGTCCTGTGTTAACTTGAGCGACCGCAGAAAAGGAAAACTACACGAAGTATTTGAACCTTCCTTTGATTGGAAGGAGTGCAGGACGGAAAAATTCCTAAGGCCAAAACTGAATTACATCCATAAGAATCCATGCAAGGGAAAATGGAATTTGGCTGAGTCATTTTGGGATTATCCACACAGCTCGGCACAGTTCTATGTCACCGGAGAGCAAGGTGTTTATCCAGTTTTACATTATGCAGAGTTGCAAGACATAGATTTA
>JAYVRH010000095.1:0-2454 GCA_043776495.1 Cyclobacteriaceae bacterium | reverse complement strand
TAGGCAAACCATGATGTATCCGGCAAGCTGAACCAATACACATAATTGGCCCTTGGTGAAAGACTTGCATTGCCTTTTACTTTTGTGGCAATGGTCTTGCGCATCTGCTTTTGCAAATCGAAGAGATAAAAATCAGTGTAGGCAGACGGATCCCACGTGGTCATTTTCCTGTATGGAATATTTGTTTCTCCCAGGGCAACATTGGCATTGCCTTCATTGCCCGTTTCAATGCCCGGCACATCGCGATCACCCAGTTGAATGATTCTCTTTCCTGGAAGATCGATGGCTGCGAGGTAGTAGCGCTTCCGCTCATTTTCAATTTGCTTATTCTGCTGAGGATAGATGTATTGATCTTCCCCACCCCAAATCTCCACGCTCACAATTTCTTCCGGCAAACGGGTGGTGTCAGCCACTACGGGTGGTGGTGCCGATCCAAAAAATAACTTTCCGCCATCTTTTGAGAACGCAGGCGAATAATTTTCGCTTACCATCCAGTTCTGTGGAATGCCCATAGAGCGCTCCACATCCATCACCATGGCCAATGGATTGCCAGCCTTCCAATGAAAAAGTTGAAAATGCCGAACCTGAGCCTTTGTGGTATCAGTGTCTACGAGAAACGAAGTTTGCTTTCCGTCTTCGCTAATGGCAAGGCCCTTGAATTTATACTTGCTCTTACCTTCATACAACGATTGAAGCTTCTCGTTTTCAAGATCATACCAATACACACCCGCTGTGACGGTACTGTCATTGCCAGAAGAGGCAAAGAGGAGGCCTTGACCATATTTCGCAAATGCATATTCCTTCACGAAAGGGAATGAGATATCTTTTTCCCTTGACAATTTCTTCAAGACCAGCGTGTAGCCATTGTCATCGTTGTTGATTCTTTTCTTTTTGAGTTTTTTATCTTCAGGTTTTGGATTATCCGTCTTACCCTTTGATTCCTTTTTCTGTTCTAGTTGATAGGCAACCCATCCCCCCGACTTCTCTGGAATTTTGAATGATTTTACATCGGGTATTTTTTCAGTCTTGCGTGAGTTGAAAGAATAAATTGCAAGTGAATCCTTGGGCAAATCTTCTTTTTTCTTTTTTTGCCTTCGGAGTTCTTTAACAACTTTTTGTTGTGGCTTGATTTTAAATACCGCATGCTGACTGTCGAACGTGAGTGAAATATTATCGGCACGACTAATGGAATCCCCAATTGAGGTTTTAAGATTATAGAATATCACTTTCCCATCGCCATCCTGCGGATTCACGGTAAAGACTGCAAAATTTCCATCGGATGTAAGTGCCTTATAGGTGATTTCCTTCCAGCCATCATATACATCGTGAGTGAGTGGTCGCTTTTGAATTGCTGCCGGTGAGGTTGATTTTCTTTGAGCGTTGGAAAATCCAAAAGAGAGAAGTAACAAAACAACCAGGGCATTTCTCATAGTAGTAATTTTTTGTGAAGATAGTTTTTTCGGTTTCTCATCGGAAAACAATTACTTCAATGGCATCGGTCCGTTTTCATTTAACCAGGAACTCAATACTGGCCCTGATTTTGATAACAGTGCCTCTACAGGACGCTTAATAACTTATAAATGGGTATTTTTGATAGGGTGAGCAAATTTTGTTGTGCACCAAGCCTCTTTCTACCATTTTGATGATGATGAAACCTTTTCTCTTCCTTCTTTTATTTCTGGTAGCATTTCTTTCATCCGATGGCCAGGACTGGAAAAGTTATTATGACCAGGCCTTGGCAGATTATCAATCACAACGCTACCCGGCAGCAATGCTCAACGCTGAAAAAGCTTATGCAGCTTCGAAGACATTGGATGTGAAGAACCAAACCTTTTCCCTTCAACTGCTCACCGTCATTTGCCTGGAAGCTCAGGATTATACCCGGGGCTTAACATTCTCGGATGAGGAGGTGAAACTATTCGGGCAAACAGAAGGGACCAAAAGCAAACGGTATGCTGAAGCATTGTTGAAAAGGGCCGAGATGTTTCAGGCTGTATCAAACTGGACGGCGGCACGCAAAGACTACGAGGAACTCTCAATGCTCTTCGCGGCATCTCCGGGGCCGACAAGTGCTGAGTTTTTGAAAGTGCAAAGCAGCTATGGGCAAGTATTGCTTTCCATGAATGATTTTACCAAAGCGTCTGATGTTCTAAACAAGGCTGTGAGTGGGTTGAAATTATTTCCGGATGAAGGTGAGGAATATTTATTGGCACTCTATTACGCAGCTTATGCAGATGATAAAAATAAAAATCCCGGAGGCGCCGAGGACCGGTTAAAAGAATATGTTTCACTCGCTGATAAAAATAGCTTGCAGTCATGGCCTGAATATGCACAGGCAAAAACAAGGTTGGTTCAGCTGGCTGCCGCCAGAGGAAACACCTCTGAAACACTGGCATTGATGCAAAATGGCAATGTCGGGGAGGATCAAAAGGCGCTTCAATATTTAAAGGCTGC
>JAYVRH010000094.1:0-2457 GCA_043776495.1 Cyclobacteriaceae bacterium | reverse complement strand
CCGGCAACCGAATCAACATTGGTGCGATTGGTAACGGAAGGATTTCACGCGTCCATGATTTGCCCGGTGTATGGAAGTTTGATCAGGCTCAGGTGATGGCCGTTTGTGATTTGGACACGAAGCGCGCCGACGAAGGCAAGGCTCTGGTGAACGAATATTACACAAAGAAAAATGGTAAACCGTTCGACGGGGTTACTGTGTATCATGACTATCGCGAGCTCATGAAGAATAAGGATATTGATGCGGTGCTCATCAGCACACCGGATCACACCCATGCCATGATCGCCATCGCCGCAGCAAAGGCAGGAAAACATATTTACATGCAGAAGCCGGCATCGCTCACCATTTCGGAAGGAAGGATTGTAACGGATGTGGTAAAGAAAAGCGGAGTGATCTTCCAGATCGGAAGCCAACAGCGGTCTTCACAACAATTCCGGTATGCTGCTGAATTAATTAGAAACGGACGACTGGGTCAGTTAAAAACGATCTATGTCGGATTGCCTGGAGATCCCTCCGGCGAGGAGGAACCTGCGATGCCGGTTCCACAAAACCTCAACTATGATATGTGGTTGGGGTCTACACCAAGTGTTTACTACACGGAGAAGCGGGTGCATCCACAAGTTGGTTATGACCGTCCGGGATGGCTGCGGTGTGAACAATTTGGAGCGGGCATGATCACAGGCTGGGGATCTCATCATGTCGACTGCGCCCATTGGGCCATGGGCACAGAACTCACCGGGCCTATCGAAATCTGGGGCAAGGCAGAATTTCCAACGAAAGGTTTGTGGGATGTTCATGGAATTTTCAGAACGGAAGCCATGTATGCCAATGGTGTGCGGATGGTCGTAAGCAATGAATTACCAAACGGAATAAAATTTGAAGGATCAGAAGGATGGTTGTTTGTGACAAGAGGTAATTACTCCGTCACAGCAAGTGATCCCGTCGCTGACAAGGATGGAGTAAAGCCCCTGGACGCAAGTGATTCTAAAATCATCAAGTCGGTCATCGGGCCAAATGAAGTTCACCTCCCCGTCAGTAACGACCATCATGGCAACTGGCTTGAGAGTATTAAGTCAGGAAAAGAGCCCATTGCTCCCGTGGAAGTTGCCCACCGTTCTTGTTCTGCTTGTTTGCTGCATCATATTACTATGAAGCTAAATAGGAAAATTTATTGGGACCCGGCGAAGGAAAGATTCAACAATGACGATGCTGCCAACGCGATGTTGGCACGCGCGCAGCGTTCTCCTTATGGGATTATTGCCGGTGGAGGAGAATAGCATGCATTTTATTTCCAAGACCTTTCAAGCTTCAAGTTACAGGTTACAGGCTTTTAGCATGGCGCTTGCAGCCTGCAGCCTGCTCATTTCTTGCCAACCTTCAAAATCAGCAAAAGAGGAAATGACTTCAGTAAAGCTCATTACCGTTGACCCTGGTCACTTCCACGCGGCATTGGTGCAGAAGTCTATGTATGACGACGTTGATTCTGTGGTACATGTATATGCTCCGGCAGGCCCTGACGTAGAATTGCACCTTGGAAGAATTAAGGCTTTCAATACCCGTGCTGAGAACCCAACGCATTGGATTGAAGAGGTGTATACGGGTGATGATTTCTTTGAGAAGGTGCTTTCACAAAAAGCAGGGAATGTGGTCGTCCTTGCCGGCAATAATCAAAAGAAGACGGAATATATCTCCAAATCACTTGGAGCCGGGTTTCATGTTTTGGCAGACAAACCAATGGCAATTGATGCAGAAGGTTTTGAGGTTTTGAAGGAAGCATTCGCCACAGCAAAAAGCAAAAATGTGCTGTTGTATGATATCATGACGGAGCGCTATGAAATCAGTACCATTCTTCAAAAAGAATTTTCGCTGATGCCGGAAGTATTTGGAACCTTGGAAGAAGGTACGCCTGACAATCCCGCAGTGACTAAGGAAAGTGTACATCATTTCTTCAAATACGTTTCCGGAAATATTCTTACCCGCCCGCCCTGGTTTATGGATGTGACGCAGGAAGGCGAAGGTATAGTCGACGTGACGACGCACCTCGTTGATTTAGTTCAGTGGGAATGTTACCCGGATCAGATCATCGATGTGACCAAGGACATTCAGTTGATCAAAGCAAAGCGATGGACGACCGTAATGAAGCGCAGTGAGTTTCAGGCCATCACCAAGCTCAGGAATTTTCCAGACTATCTCAAGAAGGATGTTGTGATGGACACTATTCTCAAAGTATACTGCAATGGGGAAATCGATTACAAACTAAAGAATGTCCATGCTCGTGTGTCTGTCCGCTGGAACTACAAGGCTCCAGAAGGTGCAGGGGATACACATTACTCTATTATGAGAGGAACAAATGCGAGCCTTGTTATCCAGCAAGGTGCCGAGCAGCAATACAAACCAACGCTCTACATCCAGCCGGTAGCCAATGATGAGTCTTTTGGGAAAGTTTTGAAAAAAAAG
>JAYVRH010000093.1:0-2457 GCA_043776495.1 Cyclobacteriaceae bacterium | reverse complement strand
CAAGCCATTTTTGATCTTCAAAGGCGAGAATTAAACCAGTTGTCGCCATCGTTATAAATAGTATATAAAAGATCGCGTAGCCATATTGAACATACAGATAATGCTTCTCTTCAGGTCCATCGCGATACCCAAGTGCAGCGCGGATTCGCGCCCGGATTGTTTTTTCTTTTGAAAGCCTTACCTCGGTGACAATTCGCCACAGCAACAAGAACGCAAGTCCGTATCCGATATATTTATGAAGCATCCAAAGTTTATCGCTATACTCATGGGCCACCTTCCTTGCCTGATCAGTCGTGACACTCCCACCCTTCTGTGCCACCTGTTCCTGAACCATCGTAATATTATTCCTGGTTCTGAAAAGAGTCGATCCAAAAATCACCGTTGTTAAGGATGCAAAAAGCAAAAGCGCAGAGAGCCAATGCCACAATCGGATGGACCCGGGCCTCTGGTATTGAAAGGGTGCTGATGGAGTTGACTCGCCAGTTTGCATTGTATTCAGATTGTTAGTGGATAATGATTCTTAAAGTTTACTTCTCATTGAACTGTGACACAAGTGATAAAACCTAGTCCTTATTAAACTCTCCTGTCGCCCGCAATTGTACTTCGTTGCTTACCATGAGTTCGGCAAGGTTCGCCCCTACTCCAAAATCTTTGCGATTAATGATACAGGTGGCTTTAATCCCAATGGCTGGCTTTTTAGTGCGTGGATGTGGTTCAGGTCCGACGATCGTGACGTCCATCGTCAATGATTTAGTGATGTCTTTGATGGTCAGATCGCCTGTCATCGTGTATTTATTCCCGCTTACCTTCTTGAAAGATGTGCTTTTGAATGAGAGTGTCGTAAACTTCTCTACATCAAAAAAACCGGCACTCCTCAAATCTTTATCCCGCATTTCATTCTCTGAATTGATCGAATTTGTTTCAGCAGTCAATTCGAATACCGCATCCGAAAAATCATCTTTCGATGAAGTCAATTTGGCGTTGAATATTTTGAAGTAACCATCTACCTCGGAGATCATGTGGTGCGTTACTGTGAAGCCAATTTTGGAATGGCCTTTGTCCAGCGACCAGGTCTGAGCGAATGCTGTGGCGCTCATCAATACGACAATAATAGCAAGAATGGGTTTTCTCATAGTTTTTGGTTTTCCTAAAGTGATTTTCAGACAAGATATCCATGCTTAGACAAGGCTGCCTCAACCTTTATTCCAATGTCCGACGAGATTGTTCGATTTTTTTCAAATTACAATTGCCTGTTGGAATAAACTCAAACCCTATGTTGTCTAAAGTCCGGTTTGTGGGTTAGTCCTGCCTTATGGTGAGGCAGGACTTTTTTTTGATTTAAGTTCAGTTGACACTTACAATCAAAGTCCACCCACCTTCGCACTCCAATGCAGCCTGTTATGATCTATTTCTCAACTTCTCTATCCTTTCGTTTAAACTGACTGAAAACATTGTCAAAGGCAAGTATGGCCCACAGAACGTTGGTATTATCAAATTCATTTCCGGACGACCTCGCGAGATACACATTCATATAGGCCACAGTGAATTTTACATTCTTCATGATTTCATAACTAACCCCTGCATAGAGCCTGTTTTGGCTAAATGCCACAGGGGATTGCTTCACCGCCTCACCAAATTCAAAAAAGACTTCATCAAAGAGAATCAGACTCATGGCATTGCCCATTTTCTTCAACGGATATTCCAATCGTGCCCGATACCGTACTCGGTAATTGTTGGTATACACGTTTTCTTGCGTTAAGTCACGAAGCCGGTACTCCAGGGCAAAACGATTTGCAAAAATGAGATGCTTTCCTTTGAGTGAATGTTCTGCCTGTACAGACCATCTGAATTCATTTACTGCCCGGTCGCCAACACTTGCAGGTTGTGGATAAAGGGCCACGGCATTGAAATAACAGAAAGGAGTGACAGAAATCTTTAGCTCTTTTGTCATTTGATAATGAAGCCAGAGCCAATAATTTGTCGTCTGGTGATGCGCGAAAATATTCTTCTTCTCAGCAGGATCGCTTTGGTACCGGCTTTGCAAATAAACTTCCCATTTTAGCTTTTCAGTAATTCTGTCTCCAATGGTAACCCGGCCCCAAAACATACCATGATCGTAGGTAGTTTGCGCATAGGCGCCAAACCCGTTACACACCAGTAAAAAGCAGATGAATCTCTTCCTCACGTCAAACCGTTAGTCGTCAACACAATGATAGTCGACCAAACCCAATAAAAGGAGAACGTGACTTATTATTTGTATGAGAAGAATAGCAATCCTAATTTTATCTGAATGTTTATAGAAGGAATGTGTCTATTTCCATTCGACCCTGAAAGGTGTCGAACCATTAGAGGTTTGGTTGCAAAAAAACGTGGTAAAGTATGACTAGCTGATTTACATCATGGAATTATCCGATTTCAGAGTCCAACTTGCAATAAATTCATCCTACTTTAGAACCC
>JAYVRH010000092.1:0-2458 GCA_043776495.1 Cyclobacteriaceae bacterium | reverse complement strand
AGAACTTTTTGGCGAATCAGGGCTTTGAGTTTACCGACCAGAAGGAAAAAGCGGAGTTGTGGCTTGATGTTGCCACGGATACTGAAAAGGGGGCTGTGTCTGGGAGCATTTACATTACTTATGTTACCGGGGTGATCCGTGTAAACGCGATGAAAGACAATAAGGAAATTTACGCCACGACACTCGATCGAATCAAGGGCTACAGCCTTGACTTTGATCGCGCCAGTCAGGAAGCTTACACAAAATCCCTGGAGGTACTGGATAAAGAGAAGATGCCTGAGCTCCTAAATGCCATTTTACAATGAAAAGTGATTTTCTAGTGAAATTTATGCTATTATCCATCACCAATAATATGGCCTATAAATTGCATTGATTACCTTGCACACCAAATTTTGAAATAGATATGAAAAAACTAATTCGTCTCTCCTATGTAGTGGTGGCTTTGGCCGCTGCGCTGTTTGTCGGCTGTAAGTCCAAACAGGTAGTTCCTAGTGGTGAAAAAGAAGTGTCAGTGCCATGTTCCGGTCCAGATTTCTTCACCAACAACAAAGTATTTCGCGCCAACTCCATTGGCGAAAGCATGGATCAGGTGACTTCTAAAAAGAAGGCATTGACAAATGCCCGCAACGAGCTGGCGCAATCCATTCAAACGACCGTGAAAACCGTGACAGATAACTACACGAATTCAAGGACGATGGACAAGCGTGAAGCCCTGGAGCAAAAATTTGAGCAGTTGAACCGGGAAGTTGTAGAGCAAACATTGACCGGTGTTCGTACCATTTGCGAAAAATTGATGCAAACAAAAGAAGGAAACTATAAGACCTATGTTGCGATCGAGCTTTCGGCAGATGAACTTGTAAAAGAGTACAACTCACGCATCTCCAAAGATGAGAGTTTGAAAATCGATTACGATTATGAGAAGTTCAAGGATACTTTCAACGCTGAAATGGAAAAGAAGAAGATGGGCAACTGAGCTAAATCAGCCAAAAAAATTTAAAAGCGCTCTGATTTAATCGGGGCGCTTTTTTTATATTCGTTTTCAGACTATGGCGGGTTATTCCAGCACACCTTTGATCAAGAAACTAGGCATTAAGGCCGGTTTTAGTCTTATTGTAATCAATGAGCCTCCATCTTATTGGACGTGGATCAGCCCGTTGCCAGAGGGAGTGTCCACTAAAAGCAAACCAGGTGCACAGTCACTTGATTTTATTCATCTGTTTGTTTCTGAAAGGAAGACCTTCGAGAAGGAGGTACTACGACTTAAAAAGGCATTGAAGCCGAAGGGGATGATTTGGGTCTCCTGGCCCAAGAAGTCTTCCGGGGTAGCCAACGATATGGATGAAAGTATCATCCGAAACTTTGCCTTGAAAAACGGACTCGTCGACATCAAAGTCTGTGCTGTGGATGAGGTATGGTCCGGACTGAAACTGGTAATCCCGGTGAAAGACCGGAAATAGCATGGTTAAAATATTGAATGCTAGCCATTCTTATATTTTCAACCTAAAAAAGTTTTCTGTAAGAAAGCGGGTGTAACTTTGCTTATCAATTATAAAAGAATTAACTGATGAAACACTTTGTTTCCAATTCTTCCGAATCCACCAGAATGTTCAGAAGTAATTTTCTGGAAATCTTTACAAAGGTGCACTTCTCTGTTCCTCTATTTATCTTCGTACCGATCATTCTTTTTTTGGGTTGGACAGGCTTTACGGTAGAGGGAGTTACCTTGCTGGGCATTAGCTTAAGCATCCTGTCGGGTCTACTTTCATGGACCTTGACCGAATATGTCCTTCATCGCTTTGTCTTCCATTTCATGCCATCTTCCGATTGGGGCAAAAGGCTGCATTTTATTTTTCATGGCGTGCACCATGATTACCCGAATGACGCTTTGCGCCTCGTCTTACCAGCATCGGTGAGTATTCCATTGGCGTTGTTATTTTATTATTTGTTTAGTCAAATAATACCCGCCACCTACCTGAATAGTTTCTTCGCAGCATATCTTTCGGGATACCTTTGTTATGACATGTTTCACTACGCCTTTCACCATGGCAATTTCTCGAATCCTATTCTGAAAAAACTAAAACAGCAGCACATGATGCATCACTACAGTGATGCGGATCATGGGTATGGTGTTACTTCTGTTTTATGGGATGTCATCTTCCAATCAGAATTGAAGAAGAATAAGGAACAAGAGCAAGACTCGACTTCGAAGGTTTAGAAGCAAGTTGCTAATAGGGGAACTGGCCAAGCGATGTCAAAGGCATCGCACTATTCATACCATTCAAATAAATGCGTTTCATCATATTCAACATTAAATTTTTTTAGAAACTCAAAGTATTCATTTCTAAAGGATTTCTTTTCGTGATGCGCTTTTTGATTCATGATATAGCCAATCACATCATCCAATTGTGAATGACTATAGGAGAAGGCCCCAAAAGCCCTCTTGCCAGTTGAATTTGAA
>JAYVRH010000091.1:0-2460 GCA_043776495.1 Cyclobacteriaceae bacterium | reverse complement strand
CTGTATGTTCAATATGGCTACGCGATCTTTTATATACTATTTATAACGATGGCGACAACTGGTTTAATTCTCGCCTTTGAAGATCAAAAATGGCTTGACCCTTTGCATGAACCTGCTAAAACACTGCATGAGGCTATTCAATACGGAATATATGGGTTCTTGATTCTTCACCTGGGAGGTGTGATGAGAGCCGACCTTACTAAATATAACGGGATCGTTTCAAGAATGATCAATGGAAAAAACTAGTACTCGTTTGATTTCTATGTGATGCGTTATACCTATGCTAATTAATGTAATAATAATCCAATTTTCATTTGACTTGATTCCGAAGTTGAATGGCATTCACCAACAAATGAGACTGTCAGACTGAGCGGAGTCGAAGTCAAACGCAAACTGTTTGTTGGTGACCGCTACATTTTTCAATTCTGAATTTCAGCAACCCTGGATGTATATCCTTTGAATGTGGGCAACGGAATACTAACGGAGAGTTAAATCGATACCCAAAATTCTCTACCATATCTTTATCCTATCCTTCTCCGGCAAAAACATTTTATCTTCAGGCACCACGCCGAATGCAGTGTAAAAAGGAGGGGTATTCATGAGCGGACCATTGACGCGCCAGACCGGAGGAGAATGTGGATTGTTATTGATCCATAGACGGAGGAACTCATCTTTCATTTTTACCCTCCAGATGCGGGCCACCGATAAAAAGAATCGTTGATCCGGAGTAAAACCACCAATTCGTGTGGTATCCTGCCCCTGCTTCGTCATTTTGAAAGCATCGTAAGCAACGGCCACGCCGCTGATATCGGCTGTATTTTCACCCACCGTCATGGCGCCTTTAACATGCAGACTATCCATCACCGTAAATGAACTGTACAGATCAATTACCTGGTTTGTTTTTGATTTAAACTTTTCATAGTCATCTTTCGTCCACCAGTTTTTCACGTTGCCATCTTTATCATACTGTGCCCCCTGGTCATCAAAAGTATGGGTCAATTCATGGCCTATGACCATACCTATCCCTCCATAGTTTAGCGCATCGTCTGCCTCATTATCGAAATAGGGAGCCTGTAAAATACCTGCCGGGAAAACTATTTCATTGCCGGAAGGATTATTGTAAGCGGTAACCGTGGGAACCGTTGTGAACCACTCTGTCTTATCTACCGGCTTGCCTAATTTTGCCAATTGATATTGATACCTTGCCGCAGACGCCGATACCACATTCTCAAAATATTTATCTTTCGCAACATCTACCCTGCTGTAGTCTTTCCATTTATCCGGATATCCTATTTTCTTGGTGATGGCAAATAGTTTTTCTTTAGCTGTTCGCTTTGTGCTGTCGCTCATCCAGTCCAGATTATCAACTCTGTCGGCAAAGGCCTTCTGTAAATTATTCACGAGTTCCAGCATACGCTTCTTCGCATCCTCCGAAAAATATTTCTTCACATACAGTTGCCCCAGTGCATCCCCCAGATTGCGATCAACCGCACTTGCCATGAGTTCACCCCTTGACTTTTGTACAGCTTGCCCTGACAGTACTTTGTTAAACTCAAATGCGGCATCCACAAAAGGTTTGCTTAGATTATTTTCATAGGAGCCGATTGAATTAGCTTTTAAATAAGCCCTCCAGTCGGCGATGGGAATGGTTTTTAAGAGTTCATTGAGTTTATCATAATAGGCTGGCTGTCCTACGTCGATAGAATCGGTTTGGGCGCCCAGATTATTCAGCCAATTCGACCAGCCGATATTGGGTTGCCTTTTTTCGAGGTCGGGCACTGCAATCTTGTTGTAATTAGCTTTCACATCCCGCAGTTCAACCCTGGTTTTATGCGAAGCAGCCAGTTGTTTGTCAATGGCGTAAACTATATCCGCACTCTTTTTACCCTCTGCGGAATTACTGCCGGTGAGTTCAAATAAAGTGGAAAGGTATTTTTTGTAAGCCTCCTGAATGGCGATGCTGGACGGATCTGTTTTGAAATAATAATCCCTGTCGGGCAAACCAATACCCGTCTGGTAGACGTGTGCGATATTCATCCGGCTGTTTTTGTCATCAGGCCCCACCCCAAATGAAAGGATCGAAGAGTTGTACACCTTTGATTCATCGGCTACAAACTTTAATAAAGAAGAGATATCGCTGATGGATTCAATACGAGAAAGCATGGGCCGTATCGGATCGTAACCTCGTTTGTTGATCGTGGCGGTATCAAGACCGGAGGCATAGAAATCACCTACCTTTTGTTCAATAGTTCCTACAGGGTTATTACTCTTTGAAATACTATCCAATATCCCTTGCAGGCGTATCCGTTGTGGAAAATTCATAAACATGTATGTGCCAACTCCAGACTGCGTAGAAGGTATTTGGGCAGAATCATACCATATGCCATTGACATACCTAAAAAAATTATCTCCGGGTCTGGAGGTGGAGTCTATTCCCCGTATATCAACAAATTTCTTTTC
>JAYVRH010000090.1:0-8079 GCA_043776495.1 Cyclobacteriaceae bacterium | reverse complement strand
GTAATCAGGAAGAAGCATACAGCGGACGGCATGGACATCGTGGTGTTCAGTGAGCTAATATGAATGGCGCCGAATATGGTGCCGGCAAAGGGGTAGAGCGTGGTGAAAAAAATAAGAAGCATTGCATATTGCCCAATATTCTTTTTTGGATCCCAGTTCTGAACGTCTATCAGCAGACTCATCCCCACGACGACAAAATTGAAAGCGGTGATGATGGACATCCTCCCTGGATGATCGCCGGCAAAGGAGGGCTGATCAAAAATCATCTGGTCAATTCCCAAATTGACTCCAACCAGATATTCAAAAACCGTTAGGGCACCTATCAATGCAATCAGTGAAGAAAGCGTTGAGATGGCCAGGTGACCCGATTTCGAACTGCTGAATGTGGAAAGGAAAAGAATCACTCCGCCTGATAAAAAGCAAATCGCGGAATTAGCGACCATGGGCACCATGTCTTTCGAGAGAAAGGATTTTAAGGCGGGCATGTTCAATTGCCAACCGGCCAGTACCACCACGGCGATCATGCATAGAGCGATGGCGATGCTTGTCACAAAAGTTTTAGCCCCTTTCATAGAAGCGAATAGAATGTAATTTAGTAAAAATACATATCTGTACTTCTCTGATAGAATTCATATCATTGGCTGACTTTTGTTGATATATACATTCCAGTGATGTCATTAAAAAAATAGCAACATGAAAATTTCCAGACGCAAATTAATTGGAGGCTACAGTGAATGGTGCTAAAGTGATGATCGGTAAAGAAGTATATCCGGTTATTGGTGCCGTGAGCGCCAGCCATTGCATTGTGGCACTTGGCGATGAAAAGAAAGTGAGTGTTGGAGATGTTGCCATTTTGGTAGGGCCTGATCGCACTTAGATTGAGCCCAATGAAGTGAACCAGGCAGCTGGGGTTTCTGTGTATGATATACTCATGCATATGAATCCTGATATGCCGAGGCTAGTCAGTGAATAGTTTTCTCAATTACATCAATACTTCACTAATTTGGGCGACGGGCTCCACACTTGTAAAGTTCTTGATATCAGCCATAAGCTTTTCAACCTGTGGTCCAAAGGAGTTTTGAAAAGACTCCATCGAATCGAAATAGAGATGCCCCATGACTACATAGGTCGCCGGTGAATCCGGTGCCGCTCCAGCCAGACCTTTTTCAGCGGATACAAATTTAAGGGCACTCCCCAGTGATTGCTTGACCAGAGGGAGATGTTTGGTGAAATAGTAATCCATGTCAAATGCCTTGCCCACAATGTTGGGATAGAATACGCTTACTTTAATCATTCCTTTTTTCATATTATTTTGATTTAAGATTTAAAATAGGGTAGGTAGGTAGAAGTTGCATCCCAGTTACGAATATAGTTTAATTAGTTGTTGATTTGTCACTGACCGATAAGCCATCATTAATTGAATGTACGCAGCGATTAGCACCAACAACGAATGCCATCACAAACCATTATGCATTAACAGAAATATCGAATATATTTCACTTCTTAATTCCAAATCATGACCAAAATACTCTCGTTATTAATCCTGATCATTTCGTTTAACTTTTCTGCACAAGCCCAGCGAAACAAGAAAGATTCCGCCGCACCAAGCCCAGCTTTGGTGCCGACTGACTTCAACAATTATTTTAAACCTGTGAAGTGGCGCAGCATTGGCCCGTTCAGAGGCGGGCGTTCGGTGACAGCCACGGGTGTGGTTGGTGATATGAATACTTATTATATGGGTACCACAGGAGGTGGACTCTGGAAGACAGATGACCTCGGTATTACCTGGAAAAATATTTCAGATGGTTTTTTCAAAACGGGTTCAGTCGGTGCCATCGCGGTAGCTGAGAGCGATCCCAATGTGGTCTATGTTGGAATGGGCGAGCATGCGGTAAGGGGCGTGATGACCCACCATGGCGATGGTGTTTACAAGTCTACAGATGCCGGCAAAACGTGGAAGAAAATTGGTTTAGATTTAACACAACACATTGCACGTATCGCCATTCATCCCAACGATCCGAATATCCTGTATGTGGCCGCGCAAGGAGCTCTTTACAGCAACTCGAAGGAGAGAGGTGTGTACAAATCAACAGATGGCGGCGTTACATGGACGAACGTGTTATACGTGGATGACAAAACCGGTTGTGTGGAGCTTTCAATGGACATGAATAACCCACGCATCCTTTATGCGGCCATGAATGAATATGGACGCTTGCCATGGAAAATCACAAGCGGTGGAGCAGGCAGTGGATTGTATAAATCAACCGACGGGGGTGTTACCTGGAATAAAATTCACAAGGGACTGCCAAAAGAATTGGGAAAAATGGCGATCGCAGTTTGTCGCTCAAATTCAGAGCGTGTATATGCTTTGATTGAAAGTGATTCAGACAAAGAGTTAGGCGGGCTCTTTGTTTCGACCAACGCAGGAGAAAGCTGGACACGCATGACCAATGATCACCGCTTGCTGCAGCGCGCATGGTATTATATTGAGTTATTCACTGACCCAAAAGATGAATTAACACTCTATGTGATGAGTGCCCCGGCCCTGCGCTCGATTGACGGCGGAAAAACTTGGGAAAATATTTCCAATACGCATGGCGATTATCACAACCTGTGGATCAATCCAAACAATCCAAAAAATATGATCATCTCAGATGATGGTGGTTCTCCCATCTCCGTGAACGGTGGGAAGACCTGGTCCACACAAAACAACATGCCCACCGCCCAATTTTATCGCATCAATGTAGACAATGCTTTTCCTTATCGCATCTATGGAGGGCAGCAGGACAACTCTTCTGTATCAATTGCGAGCCGTCAATTCGCCAGCAGCGGTATAACAAATGTCAGCTGGACATCTTCTGCCGGTGGTGAAAGTGCTTTCCTGGCATTCAACCCTGATGATCCGCGTTATGTCATGGGGGGCAGTTATCAGGGCACCATTGAATTACTGGATACTAAGTCAGAGGCAGGAACCAATATCATGGCGGCACCGATTGAATACCTGGGCCGTGATGCCAAAGACATCAAATACAGGTACAATTGGAACGCACCGATCATCTGGTCGAAGCATGAGCCAAATACTTTCTATCACGGAGCTCATTTGTTGCTGCGTTCACGCGATATGGGTATTACCTGGACCGAGGCATCTCCCGATCTTACACGCAATGAAAAATCAAAGCAAGGAAAGCCAGGAGGGCCATATACGAATGAAGCAGTAGGGGCGGAGAATTACGGAACCCTGAGCTATGTCATAGAGTCACCTAATGAAAAAGGTGTGATCTATACCGGCAGCGATGATGGCTTTGTGTATGTGACCAAAGATGGAGGAGCAACCTGGCAGAATGTGACCCCTGCCGGCTTACAAGAGTGTTTGATCAATGCGATTGAAGTATCTCCTCATGATAAGGCGACAGCTTACATCGCGACTACGCGGTATAAATTTAATGACCATACGCCTGGACTTTACAAGACAACAGACTACGGCAAGACCTGGACTAAAATAAATAATGGCATTCCCAACAGCGCCTTCACCCGCGTTGTGAGGGAAGATGACAAGCGGAAGGATTTACTTTTTGCGGGAACAGAGCTAGGCGTTTTTGTTTCATGGAATGGTGGGAAGGATTGGTCACCCTTCCAATTAAATCTGCCCATCACACCCATTACCGATTTGAGAGTGCATCAGGGTGACCTCATCGCAGCCACCTCAGGAAGATCGTTTTGGATCCTGGATGACCTTGGATTGGTGCGTCAATATAAAGAAGGGGAAACCACGATGGCATTATTTGAACCGGAGCCTGTGGTATTGGTGAATAGCACAAGCGAACTGGATAATAACGATCCTGATTTTAACGGAACCAATCCTTACCGGGGAGTCAACCCTGCCAGTGGAGCGGTACTCTACTACCAGTTGCCTGAGTTAAAGGAAAGTGAACACATCGTTTTGGAAATTAAAGATAGTCAAGGTAATCTGGTTCGAACTTTTTCTTCACGTAAGGACACGACTTTTCAGGAGCAAAGTGGCGGGCCTAAAGCAGATCCGGTCTTAACAAAAACAAAAGGGCTCAACCGTTTTGTCTGGAACCTCCGTTATCCCACCATGACTGGAGCACCTGGTGTTTTCATGGAGATGTCTTTTAACGGACATAAGGCATCGCCTGGTAAGTATTCGGTAGCATTGCACCTCAATGATAAAATTGTTGCTTCGTCGTTGGAGATCTTGCCCAATCCATTGTATCCTTCTGATGCAAAAACCTATCAGGAATACCATGCGGTGAGGAGTAAAATGGAGACTGAATTGAGCAAGATGCATAAGATGGTAGGCAAAATGTATGGCAAGAAGGAACAATTGAATCAATTGCTGGGCAATTTCCCAGCAGATGAAAAATTCAATGCCCTGAAGAAGGAGGGTCAGGCCTTGGCAATCCGGATGAAAGCATGGGATGAAGACATGGTGCAGCGGAAGTCAAAAGCGTACGATGATGTGGAGAACTTCCCTAACAAGTTCACCACCAACTATATGTTTATGATTGGTCATGCGGAAAGTGATATTCCCAAGGTTACTAAATCTACCCTTGACCGACTGCAAGAACTCAATACCGAATGGGCCTTACTCCAGGCACGTGCACAAGATATCCTGGACAAAGATCTTCCGGCATACAATAAGCAACTTTGGGCGGCAGGCATTGGAGCAATCTGGAAGGAATAATTGAGGTGTTGATTGATTTCTTCTATGCTTTAACATCTGGCGGACCAGTGTTCCATTCGTACCCCAAACACAGGCACTCGCAAATTTGCCAGGGTTTAGTGAACGATATAAATCATCCCTTTATCACCCGCAGCCATGACAAGGGATCCTTTTCTTGCTTTCCGAACGACATGCAATCCTCTTTCATCTGACAATGCTTTCCAGGTGATTCCGTTGTCGTACGAGATGTCGGTACCGGAAGGACCTGTTGCGATCAGTATGTCTTTGGCAACAAGTTCAATGCATTCACGGTAACCTCGAATGGGAACTGTCGGTGCAAGCCATCGGCTTCCCCCATCCGTGGAGTAAAAGTGATGGTCTCTATCCAATTTTTCATTCTTAAAATCACCACCCACGACGATCCACGTCTTGCCCGTTTTCACAATTGAGAAAATTCCTGTAGTAGATTGCCCCTGAACGATGGGAACATTTGCTGCGGACCAATGATCACCTTTGTCTGCCGACTTCCAAAGCCGGGATACAACTCCTCCTGTAGCGATGGTAACCTTTTGCTTGCCTGTGCATTGAATGCCTGTTCCACTGGCAGCAAAAGATGCCTCTCCGGTTTTCAGGAGAGGAGAAGATGGTATGGGAGCCCACGTAAAGCCACCGTCTGTCGTGCGCAACAACAACATCTTACTATCGATGGGATCGCCATACATGATACCTTCTTTGCCGTTCCAGAAATCAACGCCGTCAATGAAGGCATCCTTGTGGCTGTTGGTATAAACTGGTTTCCATGTTTTGCCTTCATCATCGGTCATCAGAATGCTGGCAGGAGAGCCTACATTGGCAATGATGGCGTGTGCCCCATCAAAGGCATAGAGCGAACGAAAGTCCGCCGTTTCAAATCCATTCACTTGATTGAACGTCCAGGTCCTGCCCCCGTCTTTCGTTATTCCTACCGAGCCCTTGGTGCCGCTGAGCCAGGCAACATCATTATCCACAATCGACAATCCCCGGAACGTCGCCGCGGTGTTGGTATCCACTTTCTTTAATTGATACTCTTGACCGAACAGAGAAAACGTACAGGTGAGAAAAAGTATAAGAAATGAATGTGGCATACTATGACTTGAATAGTGAACTGTCAAGTTCTGAAATTAATGATCAATAAGGCTTGAATTTGCCGAAGAAATTTCCTGATTGCCGAACAATCAATTTATCCTGAATTCAAGTGTATCCCTGGACTTGGGATCTAACGGGTGGGAAAGGGCCTCCTTAAAAGTAAGTGTTGCCAATCAATTATTTTGAAGATGAAGTGCGCCAGAGAATGAAATAGACTTCGTCCTTAGGTTGGTGGGTGGCAAGTGTTCCAGGCTACATGATTCCCTTCATTTTCACACAAAGCACGGAACCAAAATCTGAAAATGTTTTAGCCTCTTCTGCATTGGCCATGTCAGCCTGACAACTTAGGATAACTCCATCCTGAGAAAATAGCAGCCCAAACTGATCCACGTTGCCTTCGCGGGTAAAACCGAGCTTCTGTTTCTTCCAATTCGCGATCACATTGACCGTGGAATCATCTAGGAATTTCTGCGTTAATGGCTCTATATTGGTGAGGATCAAAAAACCCTGTAAAGCTGGTTTTTCTATTTTTATGCTATCGCCCACATTGATCATGGATTTGTATTGACTCCCAAAATAGCCCTCCACATAAATGTCAAGAGCAAAATCGGCAGCCATGTTGACGAGTTTATTTAAGAAACCACCTTGCTTTAAAGAATGTGCAGAACTATTGTATCCGGGGGCAGACATCAACATCAGGAATTTTCCGACAGGCAGTTTAACGGTATCTGTTCGCCAGGAGGAGGTTCGCTCCCAAACCTGCTTGCTGATATCCTGGCTGCTAATACGTACCTCTGATTTTAACTTCCAATCGATGCCACCTGTTTGACCAGAATATTCGGTCTCACTGCCACTTCTACTCGTTCCATCGGTCTTGATGACCACCCCAATAGCCTCAGCCTCTTTCTTAGCTTGTTGTTGTAGCTGAACCGTCTGAGTTTGTTTTTTCTTTCGCAGGAAAAAGAAATAGAAAAGAAACCCGACAATAAGAATGGTCAGCAAATTGGAGGTGATCGAATTATAAAGCTGATTCATTCGCCTGACTCCTAGGGCAGACCTATTTTGTCTTTCTGAAAGTATATTCCGTGTGATATTTCAATTTCAGTTGATCAGCCTTTTCATATCCGCGTTCAGACATAAATGCCATGAACTCCTCGAGGCCTTTAAATGTCGCTTCACTGCCATCTTGCTGAACCACTTCGTAAAATGATGCCTGGTTTTTGGCAAAGAAAGTTCCTGGTTTGTTTGCGTTTTCGAAAAGACCAATCTCAAAATAGTAGGAGTTAACTTTGTTCAGCGTGCCATTCGTGAATTGTTGCACACTTGCGCCTTGTGGGATCACTATTTTAGTGAATAGTTGTGGAGGCTCGGAATTTACCTCATTCTTTGGGTTGCTACAGAAAGTCATGACGAACGTCGTACAAATGGCCATCCAGAATAGTTTCTTATCCATAAACTCTGTGGGTTTTAATATGTGGAAGAACGGAGAACATCGTTTTCCAGCACGATCACTAAAATCACTACTGAAAGCCACCAGTGACGTTTTATATTCTTGCTGGATTGACCTTCAAGTGATCAAGAAAATGGTCGATTTCCTATGATGTAAGTCATAATTCGAAAAAAGCATTCAGGGTGATGGCCAAATTGCACACAATCGGCTCATATTGAGAACAGCAAAGCGATTAGTCATTATAATTTGGCTTTCGCTTTTCAATAGCAGCTTTAAAAGATTCCGTCAGATCATCTGACAAAAGCTTGCTGGCATTCCATTGGGCAATAAACTCAAGCCCTTCCGGTACAGAATGATCTCTGGCATTTCGAAGGACAGCTTTGGTTCCTCGCACCGAGAGGGGAGACTTTGCTGCGATAAGCCTGGCGAGGCTGAAAACTTTTTCCATCAGTTCGTCTTTTGTGGCGAACCGAGCGTTGACTAGCCCAACTTCCTGAGCTTCGGCAGCCTTTACTTCACGTCCGGTAAAGGCCATCTCGGAAACTACCGCGGGTTTCATAAACTTGGGAAGACGTTGTAAGGTGCCAAGGTCCGCGACCATGCCCATGTCAATTTCCTTGATCGTAAAGTAAGCGTCCTCGCTGCAATACCGCAGGTCGCAGGCGGCGATGATATCGACACCGCCACCGATGCAACCACCATGAATGGCGGCAAGCACTGGCTTCGTACACAATTCGATGGAAGAAACAGAATTCTGGAGTGATATAACCATAGAGTATAACATCTCGCTACGATTCCCAACGGAGGTTATTTTTTCGAA
>JAYVRH010000089.1:0-2463 GCA_043776495.1 Cyclobacteriaceae bacterium | reverse complement strand
CGGTACGGTGGGTGAAAGATATCCGGTATAGTCAGCTTACTTGCTTCCGTGCGATTGAGTGCGTTGCTGAAAGCCCTTTTCATGAATTCCTTATAGTCATCTAATTTTTTTATCACCCTCTTGAAGTCATCACGGTCCTTGAGTTCTGCAAACATGGGATCTTTGTCATAACCTCTTAACCAGTAGAATTCATACTTAAGAGAACTATCTAAACATTGCACCGCTTTGGCGCTATTTCCAAAGTAAGAATAATCAACGGCTAGTCCATAATAGGAATCTCTAAGACTGCTTCCAGCTCCAACGCCTCTCTTTCCCGTCAGTCTGTCACTATGGATTTTTAAGTCTTCAGCGAAAAGTGCGTCTGCATCTTTTTTTCTTCCCATTTTTGCATACACCATTCCAAGTCGGTGCCGGTCAGAAAGTCTTTGGGTAGAGTCTTCAAACGTGGCCTCAAACTCAATGTATCGTGACCAGTACTTTGCCGCATTTTCAAAATCATTATTTAAATAGTGGAGCCAACCCAGTTGAGTACTTATCCAGGGAAGACCATGACTGATTTTATCTGCCTCTTCAGCCTCATGAATCCCTTTTTCATATTGACCCATATCCCAATAGAGATACCCAAGTCTTTCATAGGGTACATACAAACCCGGATTTAAACTTTTTGCTTTCTTGAGCAACTTTTCCCGCACAGTAAAATCACCTATAAAATAATACGGTGCAATAAAGGATAAATAATACTCAGGATCCTTTAAGGAATATTGGTTTTCATTCGCCTTCAACACAAGGTCGGCTCCTTTCTCATTCCGCTCACTCAATAAAAGGTTGCCATAGGCTCTTAAAACATCAGGATCATTGGGTGCTAGTTCAAAGGCGTTGCGAAAAGCCGCCTTTGATTCCTCCGTTTTCAGACGAAACCGTTTAATCTTCCCCTGAACTAAAAAACCATCAGATGATGACGCATCTATCGAAATAGCCTTTGCTGAAAAAAAAGAAACTGAATCCTGCCAGGTCTTCGAGATGGCGCCAAAAGTTGAAAGCTCAAACCAGATTGATCCTTTTAAGGCATAAGCGGGCGCGAAGGTTGAGTCTAATTGAATGGCTTGGTCAGCCAAAAGGAGTGCATTCTCAAGTTTACGTTTTTCATAATTAGACTTTTTAAACACTTCTCTCGCCTTCAGAAAATAATCATAGGCAGTAACATCTTGTGATACTTTCTTTTCAATATTCGCTTTCTCCACTGTCGTAAGCCGCACTTCTAATGCACCGACAATCTTAATCGCGATCTCGCTTTGCAAGGCAAGCACATCTTTTAATTCACGATCGTAGGTCTCTGACCAAAGGTGTACATCTGTTTTTACATCAATCAATTGGACCACAATTCTTACTTTATCTTCCACCCGCCTCACGCTTCCTTCTACGAGGTATGCCACTCCAAGGTCTTCGCCAATCTGGCGGACGGATGGTCGATTGTCTTTGTATGAGAGAGTTGATGTCCTTGATTTTACTCTGAGGTCAGCAATTTTAACAAGGTGATTAAGGATGTCCTCGGTAATGCCGTCGCTAAAATACTCTTGTTCAGGATCGTTGCTCATATTTTCAAAAGGCAACACAGCAATGGATTTGTCAGCCGTTGAGTCTTTGCCTGTAGCGATTACTTTTGGATAAAGGAAATAAGCTGCAAGAATCAGAGCAAGCAGTAGACCAAAGACGACTGTGTAGTTTCTTTTGGCTGGCTTGACTGGTGGATTGATTTCTGATTTTACTTTTGTTGGAGCCGGCAACGAAGGATTTTTTAAAGCCATGACTAAATCCTTTATGGTACGAGCTACTTTATTAACCTGATTGTGATACTTGGTTCCATTTAAGTTTTTCTCTTCCCTATCATCCACTCTTAAGGGTCTGCTCACACCCGCCTCTTTGTAGATAAATTCAATGGCGCGCAGTACACCACCCAGCTCATTTTCCAGGAGTGCTTTATCATTTGTATCCAGTTCATTAACTTTTATAGGAAGAATGCGACTCGTAACATTCCCGCTGGCAATTTTAATTTTCAATCCAAACTGATCTTCATTTGCTAATTTTTTAAAAACCAGAAATTCATTACTCCAGGCAAAGCTTTTGGGATCGCAATAGGTTTGTGAAATAATGGGTATAAAGATGAGACACCTGATTTTGTCTTTGAGTGAATCGTCTACATCGTGCGTTTCCATCAACCCATCATGCGGGTTTTGAGCAAAGTAGATGGACACGTCTTCTTTGAAGGTGGCTTCGAGTTCGATCCGGAGTGCATTGACGAATTCACTTACCCAATGTTCTCCTTTATTGTCCTTCTGGCGATAGGAGATAAAAATGTCGAACTCGTAACCAGCGATTATAGAAGACATAGTCAAATATAACCAACAAAGTAGAATCAGGCTAACAGCTAATCAAAATGAATTGAGACATTTTTCCTCTGCGAAG
>JAYVRH010000088.1:0-8112 GCA_043776495.1 Cyclobacteriaceae bacterium | reverse complement strand
CCCACTTACCTGAACTGCCATGCCAGCGTTTCTAATCATGGCAAGTGGTGCGGCACCCAGGGCTGGTATCGCAGTGCACTCAAAAGCGTAGTCCGCTCCCCGTTCGGTGAGGGTTTTCACCTCCTTCGCGGCTTGCAAAAGACCTATGTCATCTTTTGATGCCAGTATGGTATGTGTGGCTCCATATTCTTTAGCCATTTCCAGTCGGGTGCGATTAATATCAACAACAATAATTTTAGCGGCGCCGGAAATTCTGGCCCCCTGAATCACATTAAGACCAACCCCACCGGCACCCAATATCACCACCGATGTTCCTGGTTTCACTTTGGCTACATTCAACACCGATCCATAGCCTGTCATCACCCCACAACTAATAATGGCTGCTGATGGAAAAGGAATTTCTACCACAATTTTAACGCAGGCCGATTCACGCACCAACGCATATTCGGCCATCGTGCCCAGGCTGAAAGCACGCTCAATGGGCGCACCATCGAGCGTACTGGCCTGCAAGCGCGCATGTCCACCACTTACTTTATTACCCGCCACTACGGCCGAGTTGGCCTCACATAAATGCTGGTTCCCCTCTTTACAAGCAAAGCACTGATAGCAAGGAACCGCCCAGTTCAGGATAACAGAGTCACCTTCTTTCAAAGTTGAAACCAGAGGACCTATTCTAACTACTACACCGGCCCCCTCGTGTCCCATGATTAGTGTTTTGCCCCATGATTGAGAATCCCAATCGGTATGGCAAATTCCTGCTGCTTTAATTTGAACAAGCACTTCATCGCCCCGTGGATCATCGATGGTGATTTCCTGAATTGAGAAGTCTCCTTTTCCGTCAGCGATGGCGGCACGCGACTTAAGCATTGATTTCGTGATAGATGAATGACTGAGAAAACATAAGATAACTAACTATCTTCTTTTTCTTTCTCTATAGAAATAGTTACCTTTTAAACTTCGAAAATAAAATCCACTCCACCAAAAATCAATTCAAATGGACAAGCAAATTACCTGGCCAAAAAAAACGAGAGAGATGCAGAGTCATCATTTCGATTCCACTTTCTGGAATGATTTCAAATTTAGAGATGATGATATTATCATTTCCACCTATGCCAAATCAGGGACAACCTGGCTTCAGCAAATCATATCTCAACTCATTTTTAACGGAGCAGAAGATCTGGAAGTAGCCGAAATGTCGCCATGGATTGATTTGCGCGTACCACCGAAAGAAGTAAAATTACCTGCCGTGGAAGGTCAAAAGCACAGGCGATTCTTAAAAACACATTTGCCCGTCGATGCGTTGGTGTTTTCACCCAAAGCGAAATATATCTATATCGGTCGCGACGGAAGAGATGTGGTATGGAGTATGTACAATCACCATAAAAATGCCAATGACCTGTGGTATCACGCGCTGAACGATACCCCGGGCCGTGTTGGCCCCCCCATTGAAAAACCTGTTGATTCTATTGTAAAGTATTACCACGATTTCCTCGACAAAGACGGATTTCCATTTTGGCCTTTCTGGGAAAATGTAAGATCCTGGTGGGCTATCAAGGATTTGCCCAACGTCCATATGATTCATTTTCATAACATGGTTCAGGATATGCCAGGCGAAATAAAAAAGGTTGCAGAATTCTTAAACATCCCCATCGACCCTTCTAAATGGCAATCGATTTTAAAACATTGCAGCTTTGATTACATGAAACTCCATTCGAAAAAAAGTGTTCCCCTGGGCGGAGCTTTTTGGGACGGTGGCTCTGACACCTTCATCAATAAAGGAACAAATGGAAGATGGAAGGATATTCTTTCAAAAGAGGAAAGTGAAAAATATGAAAGAATGGCGGTCGCGCAACTGGGCAAGGCTTGTGTACAGTGGTTGAACACAGGTAAGATGTGACTTCGACTTCGCTCAGTCTGACTTGTTTCGACTCCGCTCAGCCTGACGCCGGGTTCGTCCGGCTGAGCGGAGTCGAAGCCTTACAATGCTGTATTCACCTCCACATGCCGGGTGCGCGGCAATTTCGTTTTAGCCAATGCAGCATAACCACCTTTGATGTTGATCACGTGTTGAACGCCTCGCGACTTTAACATAGAGGCTGCAATCAGAGAACGATATCCTCCACCACAATGTAAATAATAGGTCTTATGACCATCCAGTTGACTCATGTTGCGGTTAATAAAATCAAGCGGAAAATAATCCGCCATCTCCAGATGCTCGGAGGTATATTCACTTTCGCGGCGAACATCAAGCAGATGAATGTCGGGACGTTTCTTGACCTCTTTCTCAAACTCATCGGCGGTCATTTCCCAAACAGTATCCAGCGCATGGCCTGATGCACGCCAGGCTTCAATGCCTCCCTTCAGGTATCCAACACAATTGTCGTAACCCACACGTGATAGGCGTATGATTACTTCTTCCTCGCGGCCTTCTTCGGCAATGATCAAAATCGGCTGCTTCAAATCCGGGACTAGCGTCCCCACCCATGGGGCAAAAGTCTCGTCCACACCAATAAAAATAGAATCCTGAATAAATCCGTGCGGAAATTCATCTTTCGATCGGGTATCAATGACCAAAGCGTCGGTTTGTTCCCAGACAAACTGAAATGCAGCTGCATCCAGGGGCTTCATGCCGCAGCGAATCACATCGTCAATGCTGGGGGAACCCTTCACGTTCAACAAAACATTGGCTGGAAAATAATTTGGTGGTTCGACCAGTCCATCCAACACTTCCCTCACAAACTCAGCTTTCGTCATGTCTTCCCTCAAAGCATAATTGTATCGCTTCTGATGACCGATGGTGGAGAAAGTTTCCTTATCCATTTTCTTTCCACATGCACTTCCCGCGCCATGCCCCGGATACACGATGATATCATCGGCCAGCACCATGATTTTATTACGAAGTGAGTCGAATAGATACCCAGCCAATCTTTCAGGCGTCTCATCGGCTTTTAGCTTCTGTACCAGGTCTGGCCGGCCTACATCACCTACGAACAAAGTATCACCTGTAAAGACGGCATAGTCTTTCCCAGCTTCATCGATCAGCAGGTAGGTTGCAGACTCCAGGGTATGACCAGGAGTATGAAGTACCTTGATCTTAACATCGCCCAATTTCAACACTTCACCATCTTTCGCAACATGAGCTTTGTAGGCAGGTTGGGCTGTAGGTCCAAATACAATGGTAGCGCCCGTGCTCTTTGCAAGGTCTACATGGCCCGAAACAAAATCCGCATGAAAATGCGTCTCAAGTATGTACTTGATTTTTGCTTTGTCGGCCTTTGCTTTCTCTATGTACGGTTTGGTTTCCCTGAGCGGGTCAATAATGGCAACCTCACCGTTACTTTCAATGTAATAAGCTGCCTCCGCGAGGCAGTTGGTATAAAGTTGTTCGACTTTCATAGTGGTTCTTTTAACTTGGTTTACAACAAAATAAAACCAGCAACAGCAGGATACAGGAAGTATCTCTCATTAAAAATTGCAGAACTTTGCGCACCAAAAGTCATGGATGATGGCTCTTCCACACATGACAATAATCAGGCTAAAAGGTGATTTTTGGGAGGGTTTATATGGCCTCAAAGGCTGGCGGCTACATTGCAGGAAATCAGAGACTGCTTTAAATTGAAATCAAATTGCATACAACAGAATATTTTGATGTCGTAATATGCGGTGCCGGTCCAGCTGGCAGCACTTGCGCCCTGGCACTCGGAAATTCCGGGCTTAGGGTGGCCTTAGTGGACAAAAGCAATTTCCCGCGCGACAAGATATGCGGAGATGCCGTCGCTGCGTACGTCCCAAAAGTGCTTAGCACGATTAACCCAAAATATGCGGATGCGTTGCGAAAGTTTACCGATAAGCAGGAGGTAAATTCTGTTAGGATCGTTGCACCCAATCAAAATAAAATCGATATAAAGTTCTCAGAAAATGGATTCATCAGCACCCGCCTGAATTTTGATAATTTCCTGTTTGAACAAGCATCCCAATTACCTCAGATGAAAGTATTCCTGGACACTCCAATCACCAATGTGGAAATCCATGAACATGTTGTGACTGTCAGCGCGGGTGAAAACCTAAGATTTGAATCCCAGTTGGTGATAGGCTGTGATGGAGCACAGAGCATTGTGAATAAGAAACTTACAAATACCAAAATTGACCTTAAACATTACTCGGGAGCAGTGCGTGCCTATTTCAAAAACGTTGGTGGAATTGACCCCCATACTTTCGAATTCCATTTTCTCCAAGACATCCTTCCTGGATATTTCTGGATATTCCCTTTGCCCGACAATAACGCCAATGTCGGGTTGGGAATGTTGTCGCAAGCAATTTCAGACAGAAGGATAAACCTCAGAAGTGAAATGGTACGCCTGATTGAAACCGTTCCATACCTGGCAGAGCGTTTCGCTCATGCAGAAAGGTTGAGTGACATTAAAGGATATGGGTTGCCCCTGGGATCACAGAAGGTCACCCTTTCGGGTGAGCGATTCATGCTTTGTGGAGATGCCGCTTCGCTCATCGATCCCGCGACAGGTGAAGGCATAGGTCAGGCTATGATTTCGGGCAGGTATGCAGGCTGGCAGGCAATCGAATGTTTCAAAAAAAATGATTTCACTGGTTCCTTCCTGAAACATTATGATACCATGGTGTATGACAAATTATGGAAGGACCATTCAAAACGTTACCGGCTTCAAAGAATTATTAACAACAGTCCCTGGGTAATCAATGCGGCGGTAAACCTTGCCAAAGGAAACAAATTCTTTCACAAGTCATTGGAAAAAGTCATATGGTAGGCATTTCCTTTTTCTTTCCTGCTTGAAAAGGTGTTCACTTTAAATTCTCGCACACTGCTTGTTTTCTTCGTTAGCAGCCTCAGTCGTCTAAGAAAATCGTCCTTCGATTCAGTCGACATTGCAAATGTGAACCAGCGTTCTCCACCGACCAAATATTCATAATTCATAACCGATCTGGAACCTTAGAACAGCGAGGCCAAGAGCCGTAGGCTCGGAACATATGAACCGTTCCTACGGAACTCGACCTCTTCGACGAAGATTACCTGGCGAAGATTGCCAACATTAAATTGCCGAATACGAAGATCAAATTATTGCAGCAGTTGTTGGCGAAAGTGATTGGTGAAATAAGGAAAGTCAACAAAGTAAAGGGAATAGACTTTTCTAAAAAGATGCAGGCTCTTGTTGAACGGTACAACCAGCGCGATGAAAATGACATTCTGAGAAGTGAAGTGTATGAGGAAATGGCGGAGCAACTGACGAATTTGATTTGGGAGGTTCATAAAGAGTTTTCGGCGGGTGATGCCCTGGGAATTGACTTTGAGGAAAAAGCCTTTTACGATATTTTGAAAGACCTTTGCATCAAATATGACTTCACGTATCCGGAGGACAAGCTCATCGCACTGGCCAAAGCAGTGAAAGAGCTGGTGGATGCGCAGGCCAAATTTCCGGACTGGAACAAGCGTGACGACATTAAATCTGCTTTGAAAGTGGGATTGATACTTTTGCTGGACGAGTTTGGCTATCCACCTGTGGAGAGAGATGAAGTCTATGTGGAGATTTTCGACCAGGCGGAGAATTTTAGGAAGAACAGGAAGTGAGGGCGATTACCAACGCTTAAGTCCCTCCCGATGCCTTTCTTTTCATACACTTCTTTAACAATCACCCAACAGCATAATTGTCCATTTTCGGTTAATCTATTCTACCATGAACAGAAGTACTAAATCGATTTGCAAAACCGGTTACTTCCTGTATTTTTGCAACCCTTGTCCGACATAGTCCCAATTGGGACGAAGGCGGATCTTTAAAGCCTCCTTAGCTCAGCTGGTAGAGCAACTGACTTGTAATCAGTAGGTCGTTGGTTCAATTCCGACAGGGGGCTCTGAAATAAAAAAACCGCTCATGTTTGCGGTTTTTTTTTGTCTAAGCCTACTAAGCAAAATTCGCAGGCACTGCATCTGAAAAATTCTTATAGCCCTACTGAGCGGCCTTCAGAAGCTTAAGCTGGCCCTTCAATTGAACCAATTCCTGATTACCGGCATCAATCTTCTCATTAAACTCGGCCCGCATTTTATCGGCATTCTTTGAGCGGCCGAAGAACTCCAGGTTATTCTTTAGGATCGCCAGGTCATTTTCAGATTTAATGATCCGCTTGCGAAGGGCCTGCTCCCTCACATGAATCTTATGGCTGGCATCAGGATCCGTCCTCAGATTTTCTAATTGAATCTCCAGTACGAGTTTATCCTTTTCATTTTGTGGCACCTGATCCAACGAGGCCAGGAATTTATCCATGGCTGTTGAAAAGCGGGATTTGATGGGCGCCATCGTCTGTCTCGAAACAAAACCGATGGATTGAAAACTTCTTTGCAGTTCACGCAATTGCCCAAGGGTACCTGTCTTTTCTGAAATCATTTTCTCCAGTTCGGAACAGATGGCTTCTTTTTTCAAAAGGTTATCCGCTTGCAGTTTGTCTGACTCTTCAAACTGTAACCGCCTTTGCTCAAAGAAGAAATCACATGCAACCTTAAACTCCTGATAAATCTTCTCGCGCTGCTTTTCGGGAACGGGCCCAATTTCTTTCCACTTGATCTGCAAGAGTTTGAGCTCATTCGCAGTCTTATCCCATTCCTTACTTATCTTCAAAGAATCTGCCTGCTTAACAAGTTCCTTCTTTAATTCCAGGTTCTGAGCACGAGATTCATCAAGTTTCTTAAAAAACAATCCTTTGTTGTTGAAAAAAGTCTTGAAAGCCGCCCAAAAATGTTTGTTAATATCCTTTGCTTTGGCGCGAGGCACCGGTCCGATTGTTTCCCATTTCTTTTGAAGCGAGATGATGTCCACCGTCTTCTGATTCCATTCTTTGATTCTATCTGACTGGAATGTAGAAATGGCACTTACTTCTGATATGATCTGATCTTTCAGGCCAAGGTTATTTGTCAATTCCTGATGAAGCTTTGCCACAAAAGCATCTCTTCGTGCATATACTGAATCAGACGCAGTTTTAAACCGATCCCAAAGCCCTTCTTTCATTTCCCTGGCAACCGGACCAATGTGTTTATAATCCTCGTGCAGCTCATTAAGGTCTCTGACGGCCTCACCGATATTGCTGGTGTCTCTCAGTCGCTCAGCGCGCTGGCACAATTCCAATTTTGCTTCGAGGTTTTTTCTTCGATCGAGTTCCTTCAATTCAAAATAAATATTCCGGTTATCATAGTAGCGGTCCATGAGTGCATGATAGCTGGCCCACAGTGGCTGCACCTGTGCTAAAGGAATCTGCCCGATCACTTTCCACTGTTGCTGAATCTCTTTGAACTTATCAAAGCTGTGCCTGTCATCTTCACCATCCACTAATTTTCTAAGTTCTTCCAAAAGCAAATTCTTCTTCTTCAGATTGTCATTTTTCAGTTCTTCGAGGTTCCTATAATGCTCCGTTTTTCGGTCCTTCAATAATTTGTAATTGGCATCAAAAGCAGTGTCCAATGAATCGGGACGATATTCAAAATCATCCGGAGAGCCTCCATCATCGATAAATCGTGTCAATGCCTCAGACCGCTCCTTATCCTGGATTACTTCAAAGTGATGTTTTACAACCTTGAGGATCGGTTCGGCTTTTCTGAAATCATTTTGATGGGAAAGTTCCTTCAACAAATTGACGAAATCCTCTTTAGAAAACTGAGCATAGTCATTTGCGAGGATAGCTCCTTCCATTTCGCCATTCGATCCGTTCATTGCCGGAGGCATTATCAGGTCAGTTTCCTGAACATTTTTTAGCGTTGCCAATTCTTCCTTCGCTTCGATTTCCATCATATTTGGCTTATGCGTCTCTATTCGAACTTTAATACACAAAAATATAAGATTTCATTCAATTCAATCGTGGGTCTTTAGGATAATTGGAATAAACGGAAAAACGTCCCCCCATTATGGTGAGGGTCTTTTTCCACATTGACTCAGGCGCTGTATCAAATATTAATTCCTCGGACACTTGGTCGCTTACAATCCATGAATCCTGCTCCAATTCCTCTTCCAACTGTCCCGCTGTCCATCCACTGTAGCCCAGAAAAAACTTGATGTCTTTGTGAGGCATTTGCCTGGTCTCCAGAAGGAAGAGCAGTTT
>JAYVRH010000087.1:0-2471 GCA_043776495.1 Cyclobacteriaceae bacterium | reverse complement strand
ACTTTCACGGTCCGTGTTAGTTTCAACAGCACGCCTGCTGTCATCCACGATCTGGATAGAATTCTGTTCATGGTCACCAATGTCACTCAAAATGGTGGTTCTAAATTTGATCCTTTCGGGCGAGTTACCAATGGAGATATAGACAACGTCACTGGAGTGGTGACATTCGCCGACTTCACCTCTGGTTCAGGCGGAGACAACGTTATTGATGTATCGGCCACGAAACTTGATTTTGTGATCCAGCCCGGAACACCGAGCGCCCCCCCCACTGTTATTTATTCCGGAATCGGCCTTGTCGTTCCTACTCCTCAAATACGGGCAAGGGATAAATTCAACGTGGTGGATGAAGATCATAATGGTGTTGTTGGATCTGTCACGACGCCCACAGCAGGCTTGTCAATTGCCACCGGTAACTTCGTGCAGGGTGTCATGAATTTTCCATATACATACACCTCGGAAGGCGATGGCACCTTAACCGTAAGTTCAGTGAACCCCATCACCTCAAACACAGTAACCAGCATAAGTGTCACGCCTCCGTCCGTGCAGTGTATTCGTGTTGACGTATTGAATGTGATCGCTACCAACACCAACAATGGCATATTTAGTTCATCCATCCTTGCTGGGAATGCAGTGAACAAGGTGATCTATGGCGTTTCATTCACCACTCCCTATGTCAATCCAGGTAATCCAGGGCATCCTAGACTGACTAAGTTTATTATTAGGTTCAATAACTCCATCCAGGGCGTTTTGACAAATCCGCGAGTTTTTGAATCAACCAGTACTACATACGTGGCGGGAAGTGTGACCAACGTTACTGCCTCAGGAAGCAATGCTACTGTCACACAGCCATTTGTTACCGGCAACAAGGTTATCACCGTGGACTTCTCGGTAGGTGCCGGCATACCCAGAAATCTCGGCGGTGTCGGCGGGGGACCAAACAATACCTTGACGTATTTTCTGATGGTTGACGTTGTGGCGGGTGCCAATAGCAACACGCTCCCCTTGACACCCTCTGTGATCGGTCCTGACGTATTTGTATCTGAAGGAAGTACAGTGACCACCGCGGCTACTGGCAAGTCGTATGCTTTTGCGTCCACCACGCCTCCGATCCTGACCAGTTCATATCCTGCTACCGGCCAGTTAAATGTCGCGGTTAACCAGCCAACGTTAAGCATTACATTCGGTGTCCCAGTCTGGACTTTGGATGGTGTCATTAACCTGTACGACCAAACTCTTGGCACTCCCGCGGTTGTACTGACTGCAACCAACGGAGCCTACGCTGGTGGTAATCTTGCGAACCTTACCAATACACTTATCTTCAATCTCCCTCTAACAACAAGTGTGGATAAATTGATTGCAGATCATGTGTACTATGTCACAATTGCACCTGGAAACAGAACGACGAATACAGGTCTTACGGATCAGGATTTTAACCTCTTCCCTGGCTTCACCTATAATGGTACATTGTACTTTAAGACGGCAAATCCCGTTCCCCCAAAACTACTTGGTACACCGGTAGCCTCAAGCAATCCATCTGTAACGAACCTCACTCTGACAGGTGCCACGATCAACGGTACATTTGACCAAGCTGGAAAAGCGTTTTACCTGGTATTGACCGGAGGCTCTTCTGCCCCTTCGCTTGGCCAAATCACCGCTCCGCTAACTAATCCATATCCGGGCTCCATTAAGGAAGGTAGTTTTGCGATTAGCCAGACAAATCCCATTTCCCAATTTGGGGTGTTTAGTACATTGCTCACCCCCACCACAGTTTATGACGTATGGATTGCAGCGGAGAGCAATTCTGAGTTGAATGGAGTTCCAACTCCTATTCCAAACAGTTCTTACTTTGGCTCCATTGCCTCCGGATTCGCTGTTGGCGGTGCCGGACCAACGTTGACTTTTACCACTCCGGCAACCTCGCCAACAGTATTGGCCGTCAACGTGCCTTCGATCAATGTGTGTAAAGACAGCTATCAGATTTTGAATGCTCCTATCGTAATCACAGAAAGCCAATTCAATGATGATTTCGACGGTGGTGCACAATCGTTTAACCTTGTATTGCCTACCGGCTTTCAATTTGATATCTCCACCGTTGCTGGTGTTCCGGTCTATGGTTCAATAACTTTGTCCGGTAGCGACTTTGGCGGAATCCCAGGTGTGCTTGGATTCCTCGGTAATAATATCCTCACTGTTAATTTTACGAATTCCGGAGCTGGAAGTCTCGACAATATCACGATTTCAGGATTGCGCGTGCTAGCCACAACTGCTACCAGCGGATCTATCGTGAGGCTGGGTGGTCCCGCATTCATACCTCCTCTCATCGATTCACGTTCAATTATCGGAGACAATAAATCTGTCGCAACGCTCAGTTCGTTTGATGCCCCAGGCATCAGCTTTACGAACAGCTATTTTACTAATGTTTTTCCCGCACGTGTGCTCGCAGGAGATCCTGTTGTAACAGTCATTCCTGA
>JAYVRH010000086.1:0-8127 GCA_043776495.1 Cyclobacteriaceae bacterium | reverse complement strand
GTTTATCCACAGGACTCTGATTAAACTTCAAGTGACACGAAGGGCCAAATAATTTTCTCATCTCTGCCTTATCTGTTTCATTGTCCCCGGAAAGAAGGGCAAAACATTTTTCACCCAGGCTCAAAATCATTTGTTTTAAGTTTTTTCTGACCTGGACGGAAATGGAAAAATATCCTCTCACCACCCCATCGATGGAAATATAGACGATTGATGCCTGGCTATTCGTGTGATTGTCGAGACCAACAAAGACTGATGATCCCAACTTGATCTGTTTGCCTCTGATCGATCCCTGAATGCCAAGACCGGGTTGCTCTTTGAAATCCTGAACAGGCTGACTGACTGATCTGGCTTGAATGGATCGGTTGAGGAGACTGCTCAGCGGATGGGTTGAGTAGCTTGCTAATATTTTAACCCATCCTATTTCTTCTTCTTTGAGATCACCTTCAAATTCTACCTGGGGCTCCTTCGTGTAGGTCACGGTCCCAGTCTTATCAAACACCACTGTGTCAATGGAAGCCATTCGCTCAATCACATCCGCATTTTTTAAGTAGAGCTGATTTCTTCCAAAAACACGGAGTAACGAACCGTATGTAAAAGGTGCCGCCAAGGCCAGTGCACATGGGCAAGCAACCATAAGAACAGAGGTGAGCACGAGCCATACCCTCGAAGGATCATGGAAATACCACGCGATTGTGGTGACAAAAGCAATGGCCAACACAACCCATGTAAAACTTCGTGCGGCGCGGTCAATGGTCTTGCGATAACCTCGTTCCTCAGGTTTTTGAAAGATGGGGTTATTCCATAAACTGGTCAGGTGACCTTGAGAAGTCCGTTTGTTCACCATCAATTCAATGGGCTGCCCGATCAGTCTACCACCAGCATATACCAATTCGCTCGAGGTCACGTTCACAGGTCTTGATTCTCCTGTTACAAAACTGTAATCGATGTAAGCCTGGCTGGATAGTAAATTGCTATCGGCTGGGACGATCTCCAAATTTCGGATTTTGATCTGGTCACCCACCTGGAGGTCATGGATGATGACGGCCACCCAATCAAGTCCTGCCCACTTTTGTACTGCCAATGGAAAATAGGATTCATAATCACGATCAAAGGCCATGCTATCGTAGGTTTTGCTTTGAAACCATCGGCCAATCAACAAAAAGAAAACGAGGCCTGTCAACGAATCAAGATAGCCCGGACCACTTTGTGAAAGGATATCGTAAACACTGCGGGTAAATAAAGCAAACAAACCCACCGCAATCGGTACGTCGATATTGATTTGCTTTTGCAAAAAGCTTTTCGTCGCATTGACGAAATAATCCCCCGCACTATAGACAACCACAGGAATGGAAAGAAAAATATTCAAATAGGAGAACAGTGTGCGCAACGTTCTGTCCGAGTCATCAAGGCCAAGATATTCGGGAAAACTCAATAACATGATATTCCCAAATGCAAATCCGGCGATGGCAAGCTTTACAATCAAGGTGATGTTAGGCCGGGATGCATTTTCTCCTTTTCGTTCAGGATTGATCTGCGGCACATAGCCCAATGAAGCCATTTTTTGAGCCAATTTTCCCGGTGTAACAAGCGCAGGATCAAAATCAATTCGAACCATCTTCCCCGAGAAATTTACTTCCGATTTCAGTACTCCATGTTGGATCTTTTGAAGATTCTCCAATAGCCAAATGCAGGAAATACAATGAATGTTCGGCACATAAAATCTGACCCGTGAAAACGTTGGGGAATCAAACTCCATGACCTTCTTCCGCACCGTGGGCTCATCAAGGTATGCATACGATTCTTCGGTCACATCTCGCAAGGAGATGCCAGGCTTCTCATCAAATGAATAGTATTCACATAATTTGTTCGCCGAGAGAATTTCAAAAACCGTTTTGCATCCGTTGCAGCAATACGATTTTTCCTCAAGCCACACTACCTCGTCACAGGGTTGGCCGCAGTGATGGCATTCTAAATCTACTGCTGTCTCGATAGAAGTCATGTCCACATTACCTCTTTCGTTTTTTTATGAGATAAGTCCAAATGAGAGATTTTCCCTGGCTTGCAACATCTTCTGCCATGCTGCCGCTCATCATGTGAGAAAGACCTTTCCTTCCGTGAGTACCCATAGCGATCAAATCTCCATTGATTGCTTTTGTATAATGAATGATGCCCTCCTCTTCGGTTAAATGATTAAAGACATTAATTGTAAAATCCTTGAGTGTAAAACGTTTCGCAAAAGCAGTAAGGCGCTGTAGGGTAACAGTATCGGGCGTGAAATTGGCTGGCGTGTTGATCCAAACCAAATGCAAATGAGCCTTGAAGAATGTTTGTAAGGCTTTAACTTTCACCACCAGGTCGTCCTGGTTATGTCCCTCGAATGTGTTTGGAAACACGATATTTTTTACCGGGCCTTTCAATATATCTTTCACTACGATGACGGGTACCGAAGAGTTTCTGACTATTTTCTCTGCGTTCGATCCGACAAAGTAATCTCTCAATCCAGAGGCTCCATGTGAACCCATGATGATCACGTCCACCAAATTTTTCTTCACATGATCCAGTATGACCTTTGAGGGTACTCCAAATTCAACGCTCTTAACAACCTTTACATTTCCAGAGGCATACTTAGTAGACATTTTATCAAAATTGTTTTGCGCTTTAGCGCTCATTTCCTTCATCAGTGGCATCCCAAATAACCGAACGGGAGTAAAAGCCGTATTGGGCATGGCAGGTAGTTCAATGACATTCAGCAAGTGAACGGTACCATTGGACAAAGCAGCAGCATCCAAAGCAAAGCGAAATGCGTGAATGGCCGATTCGGAAAAATCGCAAGGGACAAGTATTTTTTTCATGGTAGAGAAATTAACTGTCAAATTAAACTGGTTGCTTATGCGTTTGGTTGAGTTCGATCATGCCAGCGCCTGACTTAAATTATTAGTACGCGATCTGGCAAGGAACCAGAACTAATGGCATCGAGCACAAATCACTTCTCAACAAAAGTCCAAATCGGACAGTCGATATGATTGACCACATCTTCCGCGATGCTACCGCTCATCAGGTGATTGAGGCCTCTTCTGCCATGCGTGCCCATCACAATCATGTCTGCCTCAATTTGGTGCGCAAAGTTCATCACTCCTGATTCCTGATCAACATCGTTGAACACATTTAAACTAAAGTCTTTGAGCATAAAATGTTTGGCAAAGTCTTTCATTTGCTGTTTAGTCTCCTTGTCTTGTCTAAAGTTGGCAGGCGTATTTACAAATAGAACGTTAAGTTTGGCTTGCAGAAAGTCCTGAAGCGCCTTAACCCTCATGAGCAGCTCCTCCTGGCCTTTGCCCAAAGCATTGGGGAACACAATATTTTTGATCGTAGAGACTTTGACATATTTCTTTACCGCTATGACCGGGATGTTCGAAGTACGAACGAGCTTCTCGGTATTCGATCCAACAAAAAACTCCTTAAGTCCAGTCGCACCTTTTGTTCCTACTACGATCAAATCTGCTTCCATTTGTTGGGCTACGCGGGCAATCGTGAATGATATAACTCCGTACTCAATCACTTGGCTCACTTTCGGGCCACCTTTCGCCCATTTGGTCTTTATTTTTCTGAAATTATCTTCGGCACTTTCCTTCAGGTCTTTTAGCAAGGTCTCCTCAAAATTCAGTGCCGGCATTAGGGCCGTCTCGTACATGACCGGAAGTTCCAACACTGTCAATAAAATAACTTCACCATTACTTCCTTGAGCAATGTCAAGCGCAAATCGGAAGGCTTGAATAGAAGTGTCGGAGAAATCGCATGGAACCAGGATCTTTTTCATATCGTTGAAATTTATATCAAAAGTATCTTGCAAACTCGCGCAACAGAATGACCATGATCAAAAGGAAAAATGATTTACATCACCTTTTCCAGCTTGCAATTTGCTCTTTGCTGGTACTCACCGCGCTGAGCAAGGCCTTTTCAAAAGTTTCTGATTGCCTCTTGGCAAAAAGATCATTCCCAGGTATCACCAAAGTAATCTCGCAGACTTTATTGTCACGGGTAGCAGACTTATCGGTCTTCAGGAGCACTCTGGCTTCTAAAATCCGGTCACTTAATTGACCGAGCTTGGCTACCTTCAGGTTCACCAATTCTACCAACTCTGGCCGGGCTTTGATTCCAGGGGTTTGGATGTTAATTTTCATTTCTTTTTGTATTTATACTTTACAATCGTCCACAAATACTATTCGCCGAAATACCTGGCCACCATTTTTTTTATCCGACGTAAATCATCTCTTCTTGCTAGTTTTATCCGCTCCATGGCTGGATTCTTTATCTTCCTCAGTATGGGCAAAAGCATCGATTTATCATGCCAGATGCCAATCAGATCCTGGACGTCATTATAAAACGGATCTAAATTGTTTTTTCCGTTCTTCATTATGGCAGACAAATAGATAACACCTTTGATCATCTTTCTCGTCTTGTGCAATGTGGTTGCATCCCACCTGGAATTGAACTTTAGCTCAATTATTCTCTTCTTCTTTCTTAAATATTTCTTCACCTCATTCATTGGCACTTTGCGCAAATACTTCTGAATGTCTTTTTGGCTTTTCTTTATGGCGTCAACAAAATAGGGGATTTCTTCAACCATCTCTTTTGTTATGCTCATCTGACGTTCTGAGAGCGGTATGGCGGAATCTTCCAAGCCCACAATTTCATATCTTAACAATAACTTATAGAAAACATCAGGCTCCCTGATTTGTCCGGCAAGTCGAAAAATGGTACGAAACTTTTTAAACCGTTTATGCCCCTTAAAACCCTTAACAGAGAATTCGGTCAATTCGAGTAGAGACTTAACCTTCTTTATTTCGAGTCTTATGTCATGAAGGGTATCCAGAGTTTGCGACTCCGCATAATCTTCCAGATAACCTCTTAAGTGGTGGATTCGCTCATCTAGATATTGCGTCGGGTTCATAAGTAGGCTTCTTAACGTAATTTCCTCAAGTGCCAGGATTGCATCTACAAATTAGTCAGCCACTTCAAAATAGGAGAATTCCGGTCTCTTTTCTAATGATTAAACTCAAAGTCAACCATGACAACCGTCATGCCTTGCCCGCTCGCCTTGAGGGTAAGTTTAAGGCGTCAATCATTCTGGCAACAAATGGGTAATAAAAATATAGTATGATATGGATCAGATATCCTCTCAAACAGAAAAATCTCTTCTATTGAAAATAGCCGACAAACTAACACAGGCTCAGCAGGAAATAGATGAGTTCGCTGTTCAGTTATCGCTGGGCAAGGCCGAGGCTGCGGATAAGTTTGTTGAAATTAAGAGAGACTTCAGGGACAGCGTCAATCAACTAAAGGAAATGATTCATGCCGATCAGCATGATCAAGCGGCAGATGTAATCATAAAAATTGCAGCCCTTGATACCCTGCTCGAATCTGGAAAAGCCGCGACAAAAGAGCAATTTGAAGAACTCAAGAAAGAAATTCTTACAAAACTTCAAGCATTGGAGCTTGTCCTGAAAGATAAGTTCCTGACTCCCGAAGCAATGCTTCATTTTACCAATGAATTTGAGAAGTTTAAATTAAAGCTGGAGATCCTTGGGCTAAAATTCATCGTAAAGAAGTTTCAATTAAAGGATGAATTCATATCTGGGATGAAAAATGTCCGCAAGGAACTAAAAGCAATCCGGCAAGGAATAGCCAAAACTTTTAAAAAAAGTAAAGAAAAGTATTTTGACTTAAGCGGTGAGATTACCCAGGCCTACAAGCACCTTGGAAAAGTAATCAGGAGCCTTTGATCCTATATTCGTCTTCTTTTTGACCATTGGATCAGGGAATGAGACATTGAGCTATTTTCCCCAGTACAACTATGCCTGAAATCATTGACCAAATCCAAAGGCCATCCGGCTTGCTTAGTAATGATATTTCAAATCTACAGAAGAAATATGGTAAAAATATTTTCATTGGCGAACGGTCAAGAACATTTCTGACCAGAGGATGGGAGATTGTAAAAGAACCTATGTTCATCATGCTCCTCATTGCCTGTTCCCTCTATTTTATCCTGGGGGAACGAAGCGAGGCTATTATGATGCTCATGGCGATGCTGCTGGTGACGGCCATTTCAGTCTATCAGGATTGGAAAAGCTCAGTTGCATTACAGGCATTGAGGGAATTTACAGATCCGGGTGTTGTGGTCGTTCGGGATGCGGCAGAGAAAGAAATCCCTCTCGAAGAACTTGTGCCTGGAGACATTGTGATCCTGGAAGAAGGAAGCAAAATACCAGCTGATGCAATGGTCTTGCAAGAGAACGATTTAACCGTGAATGAATCAATCCTGACGGGTGAATCCATTCCGATAGAAAAAAGCGTGAAAGAAGGAAGCAATTCTTTATTTCAGGGTACCATCCTCAATACCGGAAAATGTTATGCTCGCATCACCGCTACCGGTAACAATACTTCCCTTGGGAAATTGGGCAAAACAGTAATGAGTCTCTCCACCCCTCCTACCCAACTGCAGAACCAAATTAACAGCTTCGTCCGGAAGCTCGCGCTTTTTGGATTCAGTGGCTTCTTCATCGTGTGTGTGATAAATTATATACATAATCAGGATTTCATTCAAAGCCTGTTATTGGGTCTTACCCTGGCCATGAGTGTGATTCCAGAGGAAATTCCGGTTGCTTTTTCTTCGTTTATGGCCCTTGGCGCTTATCACCTGGCGAGACGCGGAATTATTACAAGGCTTCCGGTGACCATCGAGAACCTTGGTGCTGTCACTGTGATCTGCCTGGACAAGACGGGCACAATTACGAAAAACAAAATGGAGGTAAAGACGATTTATGATTATCAAAATGATCTTTTGACGGATACTGAAACCATAGTTCCCGAACAAAATAAAAACACCAATGTCCTCACCTTCGCCCTGCTCGCCAGCGAAACTAAGCCTTTTGATGCGATGGAAAGGGCCATTACGGAAGCGTATATTAGGCTCATGCCAGAGGCGTCAATGAACATCTCGGGGCCAATAGTAAATGAGTATCCGCTCTCAGGGAAACCTCCTATGATGACCCATGTCTACGAAACAGCAACTGGAAAAATCATCGCATCCAAGGGGGCACCTGAGAGAATCATGAAGGCTTGCAAACTTTCTGATGAGACGATTGCTAAGATTGGCCTTCATTCAAAAGAGATGGCAGAGAAAGGGTATCGACTGTTGGGCGTGGCCAGCGCCAAGCATCCAATAAACTCACCACTGCCTGTTCTGCAGGATGACTTTGAGTGGACTTTTGAGGGAATCCTTGCGCTGTATGATCCTCCCAAAGAAAATGCGGCAACGGTTATCAAGGAGCTGTATATGGCGGGCATCAATGTGAAACTGATTACTGGAGATTTTCCAGAGACAGCGCTCAGCATTGCCCGGCAAACCGGATTTCGCTCCTGCGAAAATTTCCTGACGGGAGAGCAAGTGATGGCCTTTACCGACCAGGAATTAAGGAAAAAAATAGGAGTCACCGATGTTTTCGCCAGGATGTTTCCGGAAGCCAAATTGAAAATCATCGAGGCCTTGAAGGCCAATGGTGAAATCACTGCGATGTCGGGTGACGGAGTAAACGACGGCCCTGCACTGAAGTCGGCCAACATTGGTATTGCCATGGGTAAAAAGGGAACAGAAATTGCGAGGCAGGCCGCCAGCCTGATTCTTACCGACGACGACCTGCATAAAATCGTTGAGGCTGTTCAACATGGAAGGAAGATTTACAGCAACCTCAAAAAGGCGACCCGTTACATTGTATCCATTCACATTCCTATCCTATTGACTGCTTCGGTACCGCTACTTCTCGGTTGGCAGTTCACGAACATCTTCACACCCATCCATGTTATTTTCCTTGAGCTCATCATGGGACCGACTTGCTCAATTTTCTTTGAGCGCGAACCGGTGGAGAAGAACCTCATGTCGCAGCCGCCGCGCAAGGGTACTTTGAATATGTTCGGAGAAAATGAAATCCTGATCAGCGTGGTGCAGGGCCTCGTAATGGCTACGTGCATGTTAGGCCTTCACTATATATTCATGAATCGGGGATATGACCTGTCTTATACCAGGACTTTGCTCTTTACTGCATTTATCGTTGGCAACATATTTCTAAC
>JAYVRH010000085.1:0-8144 GCA_043776495.1 Cyclobacteriaceae bacterium | reverse complement strand
GAATGCGCGATCTTAAAAGTGCATGGTTCCGAAGTCCTCGATTTTGCTGTCGATGAGGGCGTTCAGATTTATGGAGGCATGGGCTTCTCGGCTGAAGGGCCCATGGACCGCGCTTACCGTGATGCACGCATCAACCGGATATTTGAAGGTACCAACGAAATCAATCGCCTTCTCACCATTGATATGCTGATGAAGCGGGCCATGAAAGGTTCTATTGACTTGATGAATCCTGCGATGGCTGTTCAAAAAGAATTAATGGGCATACCCGATTTTGGTGCGATAGATGATACCGCAGTTTTCGCGAAGGAGAAAAGGGCTTTGTCAAATCTTAAAAAAGCTGGCCTTATGGTTTCGGGCGCCGCAGTTCAGAAGTTCATGGCCAAACTTTCTGAAGAACAGGAAGTGTTGATGAACCTTGCCGATATGTTGATCGAAGGCTATGTAGCTGAATCCTGTTTGCTGAGGGTTGAAAAGCTCATTGGCATCCGCGGAGAAAAAGCCTGTGCAATGGAAAAGGAAATGGCAATAATCTATTTGCATTACGCAAGTGAGAAAGCAGCGTCAGCAGGCAAACAGGCGATTTACGCTTTCGCGGAAGGCGATGAATTGAGGCTGATGATTCTTGGATTGAAGCGCTTTACCAAGATTGATCCTTATAATCTAAAAGAGGCACGCAGAAAGGTGGCTGGTTATGTGATTGAGAAAGGGGAATATCCATTCTAAGGAGAAAAATTATTAAAGTAAAAAACTGAAAGAAAGGCTGGAGATCTGTGGATTCTGGCCTTTTTTTATGCCCTTAAAGCATCAATTTCCATACTCTAGTAATCCTAAAAAAGAAATCTTCGTAACTTCCTCACCATTGTAATGTGAAAACCTGAACATCAAAAATGATAATGAGAAAGCTGCCACTTATCGTTTTTCTTAATCTCTCCCTGAGCGTATCCGGGCTCTTGGCTCAGTCGCTTTCAATAGACCAATGCTATGATCTGGCGAGAAAAAATTATCCTTTGATCAAACAAAAGGAATTGCTGGTCAGGAGCATGGAATTCACGATCGCCAATGCCCAATCTGGTTATCTTCCACAGGTTGCCATTTATGCACAGGCAACATATCAGTCCGAAGTCACACGGCTGCCGGGATCAGCAGTCCTGGTGGAGCCTCTCTCAAAGGACCAGTACAAAATTTACGGAGAGCTCAACCAAACTATTTTTGATGGCGGGGTTATCAAAAATCAATCTGCCATTCAAAGCGCCAATACTTTGGTAGAGCAGCAGAAATTGGAAGTTGAGCTTTATAAAATCAAGGATAGAATCAACCAGATATTTTTCGGTGTGCTGCTGATGGATGCGCAGTTGGCTCAGGTAAATATCTTGAAGGAAGATCTGCAAACTTCTTTGGTGAAAACAGAATCCGCAATTCGAAATGGAACAGCCTTCAAAACAAATGCAGACATTCTCCGGGCCGAACTGTTGAAGTCAGACCAGCGCATCATCGAAATGAAGACAGCAAGGAAAGGATATTTGGATATGCTTGGTTATTTTATCAACCAATCATTGGAAGAAGGAGCTGTTCTTGAAAAACCGGATCTTATTTTATCTGAAAAAAGTGGTGGCATCAAACGACCCGAGCTGACTTTGTATCAATTTCAAAGCGAATTGCTGGGCGCGCAGTACAAGGCCAACACCACCCGGAACGTACCAAGGCTGGGATTTTTTCTGCAGGGAGGATATGGAAGACCGGCCCTGAACGTGCTAAAGAACGAGTTTGACACGTATTACCTCGGGGGATTTCGCATGAACTGGTCCCTATCAGGGTTCTATAATTCCAAAAGAGACAAGCAACTCCTGGACGTAAACACACAAGTCATCAATTCACAGAAAGAAGTATTTCTTTTTAATACCAACCTGACCCTGAAACAACAAAATCAAGAGGTTGACAAACTGCAACAACTCATAGCCGTTGACGATCAAATCATCGACTTACGAACACGGATAAAAAATACTTCAAAATCGCAGCATGAGAATGGGGTGATTTCCACCAGTGATTTTTTGAGGGAACTCAATGCTGAAGATGCCGCGAAGCAAAACTTATTACTTCACCAGGTGCAGCTCATGCTGGCACAATATAATTATCAAACGACATCAGGAAACTAAAACTTTTTCGGTATGAAAGATTTTTATCCAACCATAAGAACTTATAGGAGTATTCGATTGACATTATTAGGATTGTCGATGGTGGGCCTCGCTTCTTGTGGGCGGAACGCCGATACCTATGATGCTTCAGGAAATTTTGAAGCGGAGGAGATTATTGTGTCATCCGAGGCAACAGGAAAAATTCTGCAGCTTAATCTGGATGAAGGACTGTTGCTGAAAGCCGGACAGCCCGTAGGATATATCGACACGATACAGCTCTTTTTAAGAAAGAAGCAGTTGTTGTACTCGATCCGGGCCATATTGGCAAAGCAGCCGGATGCATCCAGCCAGCTTTCAACCATCCAAAAGCAAATAGAGACCGCGAACTATGAGAAGAAAAGAGTAGAGAATTTATTAAAGGATGATGCCGCTACGAAGAAACAGTTGGATGATCTAAATGCTCAGATTGACCTGCTTGAGAAGCAGTATCATTCGCTTCAGGTATCGTTGTCCATCAGCACGAACTCCATAAAAAGTGAGACCCTTCCGCTGAAAGCCCAGGTTGAACAGTTGGAAGATCAGATCAAGAAATCAATTATCGTCAATCCAATGGAAGGCACCGTGCTTACGAAGTATGTGGAGCAAGAAGAAGTAGTGACTACTGGGAAAGCCATTTATAAGCTTGCGGACCTTTCGAACATTTTACTGAGGGTGTACATCTCAGGGGATCAGCTCACGACAATCAAAATAGGACAGAAGGTGAAAATAAAAGTGGACGATGTCGACGGGGGATCAAAAGATTATGAAGGCACATTGGAGTGGGTATCCGATAAGGCAGAGTTCACACCAAAGACCATTCAAACGAAGGATGAAAGAGCCAACCTTGTGTATGCGATAAAGATTAAGGTGAAGAATGATGGTTTTCTGAAGCTTGGAATGTACGGTGATGTGACCTTCAACTAGCCAATCATATTAGCCCTGAAATTGTTTTGATGGATACCGCAGTTAAAGTCAGCAACGTTTACAAGAGCTTTGTCACTGGCAAGACTAAAGTGCAAGCCTTACAAGAGATTTCCTTTGAAGTGAGTCGCGGAGAAGTCTTTGGATTGATTGGTCCTGATGGAGCAGGAAAAACAACACTTTTTAGAATTCTTACGACGTTGATGGTTGCTGACAAAGGAGACGCATGGGTAGATGGTTTTGAAGTTGTCAAGCAGTATAAGGAAATCAGACATCGGGTAGGATATATGCCTGGCCGGTTTTCTCTTTATCAGGATTTGACCGTGGAAGAAAACCTTTCATTTTTTGCCACACTATTTAATACATCACTCGAGGAAAATTATGACCTCGTCAAGAGCATCTACCAGCAGATCGAGCCTTTCAAAAAACGAAGGGCTGGAGCGCTCTCGGGAGGGATGAAACAAAAACTGGCGCTGAGCTGTGCGCTTATTCACCGGCCCAGTGTATTGTTTTTGGATGAACCAACCACAGGCGTTGATGCAGTTTCAAGAAAGGAATTTTGGGAACTGCTCCGCCAGCTGCAAACACACGGCATTACCATCATTGTGTCAACACCATATATGGATGAAGCAAGTCTTTGCGATCGTGTTGCCTTGATGCAGGAGGGAAGGATCATGAGAATCGATTCACCGAAAGGAATTACAGAAAGTTTTGGAAAGCCTTTGTGGTCGGTACGATCGCAAAACATGTATCAGCTCATGCTTGACCTTCGAGGCCTCGACGGAATTGATACATGTTACCCTTTCGGACAATATCATCATGTTGTTTTTAGAAAAGAGCCAGAAAGTTTGGAGGAAGCAAGGAAGGCAATGGCTGGACTATCAGAAAAAGATATTGACATACAACGAATCCCGGCAACGATCGAAGACTGTTTCATGGACTTAATGAGAAGATGAAGGAAGATTATGCCATTTCTGCCAGTCAATTGACGAAACGTTTCGGGGCCTTTACCGCTGTCGACGCCATCAGTTTTGATGTAAAGCGCGGCGAAATCTTTGGATTCCTTGGAGCTAATGGCGCCGGCAAAACTACGGCCATGCGCATGCTTTGTGGCCTGTCCTTCCCCACCAGCGGCAAAGCAACAGTTGCCGGTTTTGATCTTTTTCGGGAGGCGGAAGAAATCAAGAAGAACATTGGATACATGAGTCAAAAATTCTCATTGTACAACGACCTGACCATCCGTGAAAACATTCGCTTCTATGGAGGAATCTACGGCCTAACGGACAAGCAGATAAAATCGAAGACAGACTTCATGGTTCAGCAATTACACCTGGAGGAGCAAATAGACAAGTTGGTAAAATCATTGCCGCTGGGATGGAAGCAGAAGCTTTCATTTTCTGTTGCCATGCTGCATCAGCCTAAAATCGTTTTTTTGGATGAACCGACTGGCGGAGTGGATCCTGTCACGCGGCGTGAATTCTGGACGATGATCTATGAGGCTGCAGCACAAGGCACAACGGTGTTTGTGACCACACACTACATGGATGAAGCTGAGTATTGTGATCGTGTTTCAATCATGGTGGACGGGAGAATGGATGCCCTTGATTCGCCCATGGAATTGAAAAGACGCTTCAACGCACCGAGCATGGAGGAAGTATTTATTCAACTGGCAAGAAAAGCAAAACGAGGAGACTAGCAGCAGCATATTGACATGAAACAGTTTCTATTTTTTGTACAAAAGGAATTTTATCACCTCCTGCGTGACCCACGCACGATGTTTATTCTTTTTGGAATGCCATTGATGCAGATTCTCATTTTTGGTTTCGCCCTCACCAATGAAGTGAAGAACACACGCATCGCTATTCTGGATAATTCCAAAGATGAAGTTACAGCAGAGATCATCCAGCAGTTGGAGGCCAGCCGATACTTTGATATTGTCAAAAACATTAAAGGGAATGAAGAGCTCGAGCCTGCCTTTAAAGAGGGTAAAATAAAATTGGCGATTGTTTTTCCATCGAAGTTTCAATATTCATTACTTCACGAAAATCAAGCTTCGATACAATTGGTTGCAGACGCAACGGATCCTAATGTGGCCAATACGCTTACAAACTATGCTACTGCCATCATTCTCGATTATCAAAGCAACATGAAGGGTCAGATAAAATTTCCGTATGCCATTAACACCGAGATGCGCATGTTGTATAATCCACAACTCAAAGGGAGCTATAGTTTTGTCCCTGGCGTCATGGCGATGGTGCTCATGCTGGTGTGCGCGATGATGACGTCGATCTCCATCGTCCGTGAAAAGGAAATGGGGACTATGGAAATTATTTTGGTTTCTCCTATCGTGCCCATCTATGTGGTGATTGCCAAGATGGTGCCATACTTTTTGCTTTCAGCGGTAAACATTGCAAGCATTCTGTTGCTAAGTGTTTTCGTCCTGGATGTGCCGATTCAAGGCAATCTGGTTTTGCTGGTGAGCGAATGTCTATTGTTCACGGTAACCGCGTTGGCTTTGGGGCTGTTAATTTCTTCTGTCACCGACTCCCAACAGATCGCCATGCTTATTTCGCTCATGGGACTATTTCTTCCGACGGTGATGTTGAGTGGGTTTATGTTTCCTATAGAAAATATCCCCTTGCCGCTTCAGATCATTTCAAATCTTGTACCCGCCAAATGGTTTTATGACATTGTGAAAAATGTAATGATTAAAGGGCTGAGCTTTGATTATGTGTGGAAAGAGACATTGATCCTAGTGGCCATGACCACAGTGTTCATGACGGTGAGCATCAAAAAATTTAAAAACAGATTGGAATGAGGGTACTGCTCATTTTATTGGAAAAAGAGTTCAGGCAGGTTTTTCGCGACCCGGCGATTTTGCGACTCATTTTTATGATGCCCATCATTCAGTTGATTGTCTTGCCTCTGGCGGCCGATTACGAGGTTAAGAATGTGAAGCTATGTGTCGTGGACTTTGATCATTCTTCCTATTCTCAAAGACTGGTTAATAAAATTACGGCTTCAGGTTATTTTCAATTGGTTGATTACACTGACTCATATGATAAGGCCCTTGTCTATGTAGAAAATGACAATGCAGACCTGGTGTTGCAAATTCCATCTTCATTTGAAAAGCAAATTGTAAAAGAAGACAAGGCAACTTTATTCATGGCACTCAATGCGATCAATGGTGTGAAGGCCAACCTTGGCGGAGCCTACTTGAGAAGTATTATTACTGACTTCAACCGGGAGGTGAGGCTTGAATGGCTTCAATTGCCGAAGGTAAACCCTCAGCCCACCATCCAGATTTTTTCTGTCAATTGGTTTAACCCATTGATGAATTACCAGATATTTATGGTGCCAGGTATCTTAGTCGTCCTGGTGACGATGGTGGGAGCTTTCCTCACGGCCCTGAACATTGTGAAAGAAAAGGAGATCGGCACCATCGAACAAATCAACGTAACCCCCATTCGTAAGTATCAATTTATACTGGGGAAACTCATTCCGTTCTGGATATTGGGCATGATCATTCTGACCATTGGACTTCTTATTTCATACCTTATTTATGGAATTATACCGGTGGGTAATGTAATCAGCATTTATGTTTTTGCTGCGGTCTATCTGCTGGCCGTACTGGGTATGGGATTGTTAGTTTCTACTTTTGCCAATACGCAACAGCAAGCCATGCTCCTTTCTTTTTTTCTAATGATGCTTTTTATTTTGCTTGGAGGACTTTACACCTCCATCGACAGCATGCCGAGATGGGCCCAGATATTTACAAAGTTCAATCCTGTTTCTTACTTTATCGATGTCATGAGAATGGTGGTGTTGAAAGGGAGTAGTTTGTATGACATCCGATTTCACCTTCTCATTGAGTTCTTATTTGCCATAGTTCTCAACGGCCTGGCTGTGTGGAATTATAAGAAGAGGAGTTGATAAATAGCTATTGGATTTTGGCTATTGGCCGTTGGCTTTTCGCGGGTTTATTTCAGGCGACCATAACCCGGAAGTTTATAAATTAAAAGAGATCATTACTGAAACGTTCTAATATACTTTTCTCCTCTTACGGGATTTCCCAAGGCATCCAATCCCTCCACTACAATTCGGTAGGTGGTCGGGAGATCAGCTGCATAAAATGAAACTTCAGTGGAGATTTTGCCATCGGTGAATATGTTGGGATTCCAGTAGATCGTGCTTCTGCCATCGAATTGATCATCGTTGGAGGAGTGCCCCGAGTAGTCTGGAGCATCAAATGGAGTTGATTCAGTATACCCGGATAGTTTGACAAGTGACATCTTCTTCAAATCATAATTTCTTTTTTCCGGAGTATTTCCCTTGTTGCCTATTCTGGTTTTTACTACGATGACACCATTGGCGCCTCTTGCACCATAAATTGCTCCGCTTCCGTATTTCAAGACCTCTATGCTCTCTATCTCCGACACACTCATATAGGCCAATTGATCGGCCACGGACTGCCCATCAGCAGGAACAAGCACGATGTTATCAACTTCTACCAGACATTCCTGAGTGGCTCCGAATGAATTGGGCCCATTAAACACAAGGAATTTTTTTATGAGACCTCCATCAAAGTAGTAAAGTATTCTCAGCCCAGGAACCCGACTTTGTATCGCAGTCAGCAGGTCCGTCGCGTTTGTGCTGCGCAACCACTCACCGTCTATTTTAAAGTCAGACTGGAGGTGCTTAGAGCCGGTTCGTGATTTTTCAATCTTTTTTCCCTCTACAGTTACAGCATCAAGCATCTTGAGTGTAAAATAAGTACTGCTGACGTGGTACTTCGTTGGATCGGAAGGTGAATACGTCTCTAATAACTGGGGTTGAAATATTGTTTTTGGAGGGGGCACTTGTACGGTGTCCATAGCCACTTTTCTGAATCTTCCTTTCAGCGTTTCAGCATAGACATAAAATTCCGCTGAGTTTAAGAACTGCAAAGGATGATTGAACGCCCCATTGGGTCCCGTTGGCATAGCGAAAACATCTTTGGCTTCTTTTTGGAAAACGGTAATAATGCCTGGAACGATTTTCTTTCTGCCTGAA
>JAYVRH010000084.1:0-2480 GCA_043776495.1 Cyclobacteriaceae bacterium | reverse complement strand
TCTGCTGGATGAGGTATTTCTTCTGTGTCTTCTTTTGATGGAACCACTCGTCCCAGGATTGGGCTTTCAGTGATCCGAAGGCAATTGTTAAAGTGATTATTACTACTAGCTTTTTCATTGTCTTATTCAGTTGGTAGTCCGTAAAGCTTTCTAACCGATTCAACCTCGTTCGCATCTTTTGCACGGTTAAGACTTAGCTGGATATTCTGATTATTGAATTGCTGGAGGTCTTGATAGTTCTTTTCAATGCCGTCACCTGCTTTATTGATTATCTCAAGCCGCTTGGAATCCGACATTTGAGTTTTATAGGAATTGATGACCAGCAGGATTTGCTCAAGGTTGTATAAGCTGTCGTTGAGAATTCCTGTATACACGAGATACATGTAGTCGATCTCTGATTTGGTAAAGTGCTTGTCCTGGTTGACCATTTCCCAAGTGGATTTGTATAGCTGCACAATTTGCTTTTGTCGCTGAATTGTCTGTGCGACTACGTGGTAGGTGGCCAGCGTTTTTCTCACTTGCCAGAGTTCATCATAGTACTTCTTGTACAATTGCCGCTGCTTTTCAGTCCATTGGGCAATCTCCGTGAGCTTGAATTGCGATAACTTATTCTCCAATACTTTTTGAGCATTCTGAAGCCAGATAGTTTTGTTCTGAAGTCTTTGGATCATGAGATCCACTGCCTTGATCACCCAGATCACTGCCTGACGGATGATTTCGAGGATAGGTATAACAGCTTTCGCTTCCTGAACGGGAGTCCCGATAAGGGTAATCGTTCCAAGAAGCATGATGAATAATGTTTTTCGTATGCGTTTCATGAATCTTGCTTTAAGCTTTTCCAGTGCGTATGTCATTTGCGAGTTCCGCAATACCCTTCCGGATATCGCCTCCCCATTTCTTGGTGTATGCCTGGACTTTCATTTTCTCCGATTCCTCGGTTGTATAGGCCAAGTATTCTTCCAGTGAAACTTCCGTGGCATATACTCTTGACAGCATTCCCCCAAGGCTGATGAAAACTTCCTTGTATTTGCGTTTTGGGTCGTTGCCTTTGTTGATAGAAAGCACAAGGGCCTTCTCCTTTTCAGTGAGGCCAAGCAACTCCTGGATTTGATCGAACTTGTTCTGGTACTTGCTTTGGTCTAAAAGGATTTTGCAATCTGAGTTATTGATGATTGCCTGCTTGACTATCGGTGAGCTGATAATGTCCTCGACTTCCTGCGTTACCACAATCGCTTCACCGTAGAATTTCCTGACTGTCTTGAAGAGGTATTTGATGTACTCGGCCATTCCTTCCCTTGCTATCGCTTTCCATGCTTCCTCAATCAGGATCATTTTCCGGATGCCTTTAAGCTTTCGCATCTTGGAAATAAAAACTTCCATGATGATGATCGTCACGACCGGGAATAGGATGGGGTGATCCTTGATGTTATCGAGTTCAAAGACTATAAAGCGTTCCTTGAGAAGGTCAAGGTTCGCGGTGGCATTGAGTAGATAATCAAATTCACCACCTCTATAGTAAGGCCGGAGCACGTAAAGGAAGTTTTCCACGTCAAAGTCCTTCTCCTTGACTTTGTCTTCCTTGAGAGTTGCGACAAAAACATCGCGGAGAAATTCGTAGAAGGTGTCAAAGCGCGGGAATACCTTTTTATTTTCTTCGAGATGCTTGTAGTACATCTGCAATGCAATTGAAAGTGCTACATATTCGGAGCGGTTAAACGTTTCATCGTCCTTTTTCCAAAGTGCCAACAATAAGGTTTTGATGCTTTCCTTTTTTTCTGTGTCGAGGGAGTCTCCTTCACTGATATAGAATGGATTGAACTTGATCGGATTGGCTTCATCGTAGGTGAAGTAATAGCCATTGACCAAATCACAAAGCCCCTTGTAAGAGTGGCCAACATCAACCAAGACGATATGGGTTCCTTGTTCATAGTAAGAGCGGACCATGTGATTAGTGAAAAAGGATTTTCCGCTTCCCGATGGACCAAGAATGAATTTATTCCGGTTGGTGCAGATGCCTTTCTTCACCGGCTCATCGGAAATGTCCACGTGAATGGGTCTGCCGGTAAGCCTGTCTCCCATGCGGATACCCACCGGGCTGATGGAGGATTGATAGTTCGTTTCAAGATTAAGAAAGCAGGTTGCCTGTTCTGCGAATGTGTCGAAGGTGTCATTCATGGGGAAGTCAGCTTCGTTTCCCGGAAGTCCTGCCCAGAATATCTGTGGGGCTCCATGTGTTTCCTGCCTGGCCACTGAATCCATCTGGGCAAGTGCGGAAGAAACCTGTGTTTTGAGTTCTTTCAACTCCTGCTTGTTGTCTGTCCAAAGCATGATGTTGAAATGCGCTTTTACCGGAAGCCTTTGGGAGGAGATTGCTTCATTGAGAAAATCATTCGTAGCATCCCTGCTTATTGCGTTCTCTCTTGAGTAAGCCGAAAGTGATTGGAGTCTCAGCCTTTTGCTTTCAAGTTGCTTGATCGTCT
>JAYVRH010000083.1:0-2490 GCA_043776495.1 Cyclobacteriaceae bacterium | reverse complement strand
CTTCATTTTGGTTCAATGATAAGCAGATTTGCGTCATAGGTCACAATCCCAAGCATGATGCTATTGATCAGCCTGTCAAAAGTCACACTGTAATATTGACTCTTCAGCGGATTGGGGTTCATGGGGTCAGCGAGGTAGACATAGTCGGAGTTAGCGTTATAGCCATTGATAATAGCGAAATGACCTACCGGCTCACCTTTGATGCTGTCATATTTATTGCTGGTTGAAATCTCGCGTTTCGTACCATATAAATAGGTGGCGCTTAATCCAGTCAATATCGGGGTCGATTTTTTCAAGTAGTCTTTGATAAGATTCTCATCCAACTCAGCATATAATAGTTTCCCTCCCGCCTCCAGGAATTTTATATAGGAACGGCTCGCAACCAAAAGCTTTCTTCGTTTGGATTTGTACGCCATCTGTCGTTTTAAGTTCTGGATCATCTTTTGTGAACCCAGCTTGAACCATGTTGGATCAAAGACATTGAGATTATAGGTGTAAATCGTGGCTTTGTAACCACGTTGTAAGGCATGGTTGCCCATCATGACTGCCAGCGTCCCACCAGTTTTTAGTGACTTTACCTCCTTGATTACCTGCTTTAAACTGATGGCATCATTATAATATTGATAAAGAGCATGAAGACAAGTTGGACCACAGGTCACCTCATCAGGCTGTGCTTTGATGTCGAAATCCAAAAAGAGCGCCTGGCGCTGCATGATTAAAATTTTTAATTGCTTAGAATATCTTCCACAACCCAAAACTAGTGTTTCAAAGATAATCTTAATATCATCGCTAATAAATTTGGGGTCTTGTTGAAAAGCCTAATATTGCAGCTTACCGCTTTAAATATGAAAAAGAGACTGATCGTGATGGCCCTTGTATGCTTTTCAATGGCAGAGGCATTCGGCTGGGGAGTCACCGGCCATCGTGCAACTGGACTTATTGCCGAGCAGTACCTGACGGCAAAAGCAAAAAAAAGAATAGCATTGATTCTCGAACAAGAGTCTGTGGCGATGGTGAGCACATGGATGGACGAGATCCGCTCTGACTCTGCGTACAATTATTTAACCGACTGGCATTACACCACCATCCCCGATGGCATGCGCTACGAAGACGTCGAGACAAACCCCGATGGCAAAGTGGTGATGATGATTGAGAAGATCATAAAGGATTTAAAGTCTGGTAAACTCACATCGAAGCAGGAGCGGGAATCTTTGAAAATGCTCATTCATTTGGTTGGAGATATTCACCAGCCTTTGCATGTCGGCAAGCCGGGCGACAAAGGCGGCAATGATGTAAAAGTAAAGTGGTTCCGTTCTGAGTCCAATCTGCACCGAGTATGGGACAGCGAGATGATTGATGACACCAAACTGAGCTACACCGAGTTGGCACAGTCGTTGGTAAAGCCAGACAAAACCACACTCACAAAATGGAAGGCCGCGTCTGTACGTGCTTGGGCAATAGAATCGATGAGTTATCGCCATCAGGTATACGACATCGGCAATGGTAATTTGAGTTACCAGTATGGATATAAGTATTTCAGCATAGCGAAGCTTCGTATGTTGCAAGCCGGCATTCGCCTGGCGGGATTGCTGAATCAGATTTATGGCAAATAAGAGCGAGTTGTATTCTTTAATGACAAGCCTTATTGAACTTTTTTAATTTGTAATAATTGTAAGGCAAGGGTGCCAGGAAGCCGGTGATCATTGCCACCAATAGGGCAGTCCAGTACAAAGGATTTCCAAAGGCCGCTTTCCCGCCGGTCATCATGAAGTCTGTAGCATTCATGACCACTTCCATGGCGATCATAGAAATGAATGACATCGAAACAGCTGTCTGAAAGGCGAGGGTCCATTGAAACTCTTCACGCCATCTAAGCAATATCGTTTCCAATGATACTGAAGTAATCAGCCCAGCAATGGTGGCCAAAATCATTTGTACCGTCATAGAGGTTGCAGGGTAAAATCGCTGCAGGAAAATGATCATCATGAAATCGCCGATTGAACAACCGATAAGACAGTTGAGCGTATTGAGGGATGCGCGTTTCCATACGTTTTGGTCTTGCCAGAATCCCTTTCCCGGAGAGATGGAGTGACCGTTTTCCCATAGCTGATAAGAAGGATAAGGTTTCAGTGCCTCCCGGAGTTTTTCAACTGGGATGTTGACTGCCATGGCGATTTCAGCATTGGCCTGGTCCAGGTTAATTTTTACAGATGAGATGTCCTTCACGGACGAAAGAGCCCTTTCGACGGTAGCGGCGCAGCCCGTGCAGGTCATCCCAGAAACAGAATATGTTTGTGTCATCTTGATTATGCAATGAGTAATGAACAACAAGTCCCAAAGAAAAATTTCCAATTTCGGATAAATTTACGAGCAATGGAGTTTATTGTTTTCCGTTGCGGAAACGCTGTTTAACTTTGGGCCTTTAATTTAAGAGAATGACCGAAGAGAAGGGATTGAACTTTCTGGAGGAGATCGTCGAAATCGACCTGA